>NZ_JAQMSE010000045.1:0-13312 GCF_028330045.1 Aphanizomenon sp. CS-733/32 | reverse complement strand
GGTGTCAGTTGTCAGTTGTCAGTTGTCAGTTGTCAGTTGTCAGTTGTCAGTTGTCAGTTGTCAGTTGTCAGTTGTCGGTTGTCGGTTGAGAATATTATTTCTGTAACTTGTTACCTATTACCTGTCACCTATTACCTATTACCTGTTACCTGTCACCTAACTAGCAACTGACGTTAAAAAGTCCAGTTAATTAAAGAAGTAACTGGAAAATAGAATTCCCAGAACGAAGACTAATAGTAGTCCGAGATAGAGAGAGGTACGGTTTAATTCAACCGGTTGTTGATTGGGATTAGGCGTTCTTTCCATGATTAACTCCTAGCGTTGAATAAACTGCATTGAGGCGATCGCGCCCAAAAAGAATACAGTAGGGACAGCTAAGGTATGCACCGCGATCCATCTGACTGTAAAAATAGGATAGGTAACTGGTTGATTGATGTTATTACCGCTAGTCATGATCTCAAATT
Organism: Aphanizomenon sp. CS-733/32; assembly: GCF_028330045.1. Classification (NCBI taxonomy): domain Bacteria; kingdom Bacillati; phylum Cyanobacteriota; class Cyanophyceae; order Nostocales; family Aphanizomenonaceae; genus Aphanizomenon; species Aphanizomenon sp. CS-733/32. The sequence goes on along the minus strand of NZ_JAQMSE010000045.1, from coordinate 12,848 downwards.
ATTTTCCAATAAAGGTTTCTACTTGTTTTTTTGCTTCAAAACGATTGCTGACAATTGGCACTTCTTGACGGACTTGAGTAAAATACTCATTAGGACGGGGTGTACCAAATACATCATAAGCTAGACCAGTGCTGACAAATAACCAACCGGCAACAAACAATGCAGGAATGGTGATGCTGTGAATTACCCAGTAACGAATACTGGTAACAATGTCAGAAAACGGACGTTCTCCAGTGGTACCTGCCATTTATTTCACTCCCTTATCAAAAACTATTATTGAGTTTATTATCCTACAAAGTTTAGACAGAGTTACAATTTACAACTTTCTTCTGGCGAATACATCCACAGTACCGCTTCGCGGAAGTCAAAAGTCAATTGAGAATGACTATTTTTTTGACGCTGTGTTGTACTAGTGGGGTGTAATTACGCCGCTGGGGCCGCTGTTGCCTCTGGTTTGGGGTTATATTTGAGCAAAACACCGCGATCGCCAATTATAAAACCTTGATCAGGGCTAAAAAATACAATTTTGTAAAGATTAGCTGCAACTGTTTCTACATCACGGTCTTTTTCCCAAGTTTTACCACCATCAGTGCTGCGGAGTAAATTACCGCTACCACCACCGACCCAAATTTCTTCAGGTGTGCGGTAGGCTAAATCCAGCAAACCCCAACTAGTGGACAACTCTGGATATTGTACCTCTAACCACTCTTCTGGTTTGGTCGGATCACTAAATTGTACTTGGCCACCCCGTGCTAACAACCATAGTTGTCCATCCTTAGTAAAACCCATATTTTCCAACCGACGGGAACTATTGCGGTTATGGGGTTGCCAAGCATTTTGTCCAGGTTCCCAAGTAGAGTAAAAACTCCCTTTAGCAGAAACGGCGATATACTTGCCATCAGGCGATCGCTCCAAATTTCGCACCACACCAACAGCCGCCTCCAAACTGGCTTTCCAGTTTTGACCGCCATCTATAGTTTGATAAATAGCTCCCACATCAGTGGCCATTTCCGCCGCCTTTTCGCCTGTTGCCGTCACAGCAATTGGATTACCCGGTAACTTTTCGCTTAAAGCAATCCGTGACCAAGACTTACCCTCATCAGTCGTATACAGCAGTAGAGAAGGTTCTCCCGCAATCCAACCTTCCTGACCAGAAAAACTCACAGAGTTAAAGCGATATCGAGGATCATCCAACTCTAATTTTAGCGGTTGCCAATTCTCACCACCATCATTAGTTTCCAAGAGAGTGGCATTACCACCCACCAAATAACCGTGTTGAGAATTACCCGTAAAGGCAATATCTAGCAACTTCGCATCCGTGGGAACATTAATCACTTGCCAGGGATTGTAGCTAAGAGAAGAAACACCACTACACCCAATACAAGCGATAACTACTATTAATGCGGCAACAAACTTTTGCCACTTTTTTACAATTGAGTGCATCAGTATTACTGAGGTTTTCCTAAATTTGGTAGATTTTTGTCGAATTCCCTGCAAAGAGAAGTTTTTCTCTCCCCTGTTCCCTTTTCCCTGTTCCCTATTGCTCGTAAACAAAGATAGCGGTTGCTACTGTAGTCCGTAAAGGCTAATGAAAAACAAGAATCCCAGAGCCAAAGCCCCAAAAATCAAAATGTTCTTTTGAGTTGGTGTCAGCGTATTACCACCTAAACCGTAACCCAAATTCTCCTTAAACCCAGAGGCAGTACCCGCCGGTCCAATATTCGCAAAAGCAGTTTTCTTGGCTATACAAACTGGACAACGCCAATTTGTCGGCAGTTCCGCAAAAAGTGTTCCGGGGGGAACATCACTTTTATCGTCTCCCTTCTCAGGTTCATAAACATAACCGCAAGAGCGACACTCATAGCGGTCTAACACTGGAGTTTCCATAGCTTGTTCAGCTTGTTCACTCATGGCTTTTAGTCTCGCTTCAGAGGAATTATTAAATATACGTTACAAATTATGACATAATTGCTAGACTTTTCTATCACTAATCAAAAGGATTCAAATACAAGGATCTTCTCTGTTGCCCAGATTTCAGAAAACCCTAAAAGATATAATGTAAAAGAACATTATCCATATATTTCACTGAACAGTTGTTAGTTGCCACCTATCAAGTCATAAAACTGATAACTGATAGCTTATTCCCTTACACCATTAGCGGTAGAAAAACATTGTGTTTGTTCTTAGCGGTTACGAGTACCTTCTAGGCTTTTTCATCCTGTGTAGCCTAGTACCAGTCCTAGCACTGTCAGCCTCAAAAATTCTTAGACCCAGTGGTAACAGTCTAGAAAGACGCACTACTTACGAATGCGGACTAGAACCTACTGGCGGGGCTTGGATTCAGTTCAACATTCGCTACTATATGTTTGCTCTTGTCTTCGTTGTTTTCGACGTAGAAACAGTATTTTTGTATCCTTGGGCAGTTGCATTTAACCGTTTAGGCTTATTGGCATTTATCGAAGCCCTAGTCTTTATTTCGATTCTTATCATCGCCCTAGTTTACGCATGGCGGAAAGGAGCTTTGGAATGGTCTTAAATTCTCATATCATCAGCCAGGACACAGAGCAAATCATCAACCCCATACAACGGCCGACAGTCACCCATGAACTGTCAGAAAACGTGATTTTAACTACCGTTGATGACCTTTACAACTGGGCGCGGCTTTCTAGTTTGTGGCCCTTACTGTTTGGTACAGCTTGCTGTTTCATTGAATTTGCGGCATTAATCGGCTCTCGTTTTGATTTTGACCGGTTTGGGTTAATTCCCCGTTGCAGCCCCCGCCAAGCCGATTTAATCATCACTGCGGGAACAATTACCATGAAGATGGCTCCCCAATTGGTGCGTCTTTATGAACAAATGCCCGAACCCAAGTATGTGATTGCTATGGGTGCTTGTACAATCACTGGGGGAATGTTTAGCGTTGACTCCCCGACAGCAGTGCGCGGAGTTGATAAACTAATTCCCGTAGATGTATATTTACCTGGTTGTCCTCCTCGTCCAGAAGCGATTATTGACGCAATTATTAAACTGCGGAAAAAAATTGCCAATGAGTCCATGCAGGAACGGAATAATATCAAGCAAGTCCACCGTTACTACAGCACAACTCATAATATGAAGCCAGTTCCCGAAATCCTAACTGGTAAGTATATGCAGTCAGATACTCGCTTTAATCCGCCCAAAGAATTAACAGAAGCAATTGGTATGGCTGTACCCCCAGGATTATTGACAGCAAAGACACAGAAGGAGAAACAAGCAAGTGGCTGAAGAAGAATCAAAACCAGTTCCCCCAGCGGAAGCAGCTTTAGTTCAACCCGGTAAAGTTTCCCAATGGTTAGGGTCAAATGGCTTTTTCCATGAGTTTCTAGAATTTGACGCTAACGGCGTAGAAATAATTAAAGTCCCTGCAAATTTTCTCCTTCCCATTTCTACGGCTTTGTACGCCTATGGGTTTAATTATCTCCAATTTCAGGGGGGGATTGACTTAGGTGCAGGAGAAGAATTGGTAAGTGTTTATCATTTACTTAAAGTTAGTGATAATGCTGACCGTCCTGAAGAAATTAGGGTGAAAGTGTTTTTACCTAGAGAGAATCCCTCTGTGCCTTCAGTTTACTGGATTTGGAAAACAGCAGACTGGCAAGAACGGGAAAGCTATGATATGTATGGCATCGTCTATGAAGGTCATCCTAACTTGAAGCGGATTTTGATGCCAGAAGATTGGGTAGGTTGGCCTTTACGGAAGGATTATATCTCACCTGATTTTTACGAGTTACAAAACGCTTATTAAGGATTGCTGGAATTGAGTTTTCAGTGGTGACAATTAACCCCTTTCCAGTTGTGGAGAGGGGTAATATTTTTTATGTCGTCCTGGATATGACAAATTCAGCTTAAAATGTCGCACAGTATCGGAAAATTGAATTCCGAGCTAAACTCTTTAATTAGCGGTGCTATTTTTAGTTTTCACGTTGATATTCAATTTTACGAGAGGTTATGGACAAAAGTCCAACAGATGGCAGTAGTATCCTCCTCTAAGCTGGCGAGAAAGTTTCCCAGCGCGGGGGAGACTTTAGGAGATTTCTATTATGCTTACACAGGAAATTCGCAAGTCCTTAGATATTGCTGACTTAAATCGGCTTAAATATGACCTAAATTGTTTGCAGCCAGTAGACGTGGGTGAGTATATCACTCAATTGCCTGAAAAACAAAGGGCGATCGCCTTCCGATTACTCAATAAAGATCAGGCCATAGATGTCTTTGAGTATTTACCGACAGAAGTACAGGAAGACCTGATTAATTCCCTCCACGATACCCAGGTAGTAGACCTCGTTGAAGAAATGAGTCCTGATGAACGGGCATATTTATTTGATGAACTGCCGGCGGGAGTAGTCAAACGCTTATTACAACAACTCAGTCCCGAACAAAGACAAGCCACAGCCACAATTCTTGGCTATCCAGAAGGGACTGCGGGGCGGGTAATGACAACGGAATATGTGCGCTTGCGACGAGGTTTAACTGTTGGTGAAGCCCTCAGTAAAATCCGCTTGCAAGATCAAGACAAGGAAACAATTTACTATGCCTATGTCACTGATGATAATCGCACCTTAGTGAGTGTTGTTTCTTTGCGGCAGCTATTATTTACCTTTCCTGATGTCTTAATTAAAGATATTGCCAGCGCCCACGTTGTCAAAGTTAGGACAGAAACCTCTCAAGAAGAAGTCGCCCGCATCATGCAGCGCTACGATCTAATCGCTATACCTGTGGTTGATAGAGAAGATAGATTAGTCGGTATTATTACGATTGATGATGTCGTAGATATTTTAGAAGAAGAAGCTACAGAAGATATCCAAAAATTGGCAGGGGTCAGTGGTGATGAAGAAGCCTTATCGCCCCCACATATTACCATTCGGAAACGGTTGCCTTGGTTATTGGGGATTATGGGATTGTATATTGGTGCTGCCAGTGCGATCGCTCCTTTTCAACAAGTCATCGCCGCTGTACCGGTTCTTGCCGTGATCATGCCCATATTTTCTAACACAGGGGGGACTGTAGGTATACAAGCCCTGACTGTCACTATTCGTGGTTTAGGTGTAGGAGAGGTAACACCCGAAGACACTAGCAAAATTCTCCGTAAAGAACTTTTAGCCGGCTTAGGAACAGCCGTAGCTTTAGGGCTGACAATGGTTGCCCTTTCCCTAATTTGGGCTAAACCCCAAGAAAGATGGGTAGCTTTAATCGCTGGGGCAGTTATGGCTACTAATACAATGGTAGCGGTGACTTTAGGGACTTTGCTACCAATGGGTTTAAAGCATTTAAAACTAGATCCCGCCTTAATGAGTGGTCCCTTAGTGACAACAATGCTAGATACCATCGGATTTTTAACCTTCCTCAGTATAATTTCTATCGCTTTAAAGGTATTTCACTTACAATCTTGAAACTGCTGGATAAACCGAAAACCTCAATAAATTAAGGGTTTCCAGTTTAGAAAGGTGAATTAGGTGCATCACTTTCCCAATTTTGAGACTTTTCTTACTCCTGACTCCTGGGCGGGGAAACCCCGCCCCTACTAACTTCTGACTCCTTCTTTCTTCTTCCCGACTCCTGACTCCTCTACTTATATGCCTACAACTACCTGGAATCGTCATCACATTCTCACACTTGCTGACTTCACAACGGCTGAATATAACGCCGTTTTACAAACTGCGGCTTCCTTTCAAGAGGTACTATCAAGACGGACTAAGAAAGTCCCCACATTACAAGGACAGGTAGTAGCAAATTTATTTTTTGAACCCTCTACCCGCACCCGCAGTAGTTTTGAAATTGCCGCCAAAAGACTCAGTGCCGATACTCTCAACTTTGCCGCAGCCACATCTTCCATGACCAAAGGCGAAACAATTCTTGACACCGCAAAAACCTATTTAGCAATGGGAACTGATATTATGGTAGTCCGCCATAAGGATGCAGGAGTTCCGCAAGCGATCGCTCAAGAAATGGATCGTCTAGGTGTAAAAGTTAGCGTCCTCAATGCCGGTGATGGACAACATGAACATCCATCTCAGGGATTACTAGATTTATTCACAATTTGTAGTTTAATTGACCCCGGACAACCTAAAATTGAATCATTACAAGGTAAAAAAATTGCTATTGTTGGCGATATCTTACATTCTCGCGTAGCCCGTTCTAATATTTGGAGTCTCATCGCTAGTGGTGCCGAAGTTCACCTGGCTGCACCTCCCACATTATTGCCTAAATTCTTTGCAGAATATTTAGGATGTACAGAAAACTCCAGCCGATTATTTACCCATTGGCAACTAGAACCAGCCTTGGAAAATGCTGATTTTGTAATGACATTGCGTCTACAAAAAGAACGGATGACAGCCCATTTATTACCTAGTTTACGAGAATATCATCAACTATTTGGTATTACTCGCCCTAAGTTAAAACTCTGTCAACCTAACGTTAAAGTATTACATCCAGGTCCAGTAAATCGGGGTGTAGAAATTAGTTCTGATTTGATGGATGACCCCGAATTTAGCTTAATTCAATCTCAGGTAACTAGCGGTGTGGCAGTGCGGATGGCACTTTTGTACTTTATCGGTAGTGGTAGAGTTAATTAATCATCATACTCTAGCACTTGCATGATTAAAAATCATACTTAGGGTTTGCTGAAAAAGTTGTCTGTGAGGGGAGGTGAAAGGTGCTACGCCACGGGGACAGGTGACAGGGAAGGAATTTTCTTCTTTCTTTCTCTTGGACTCCTGATAGCGCGGCGTGGCGTTAGCCATACTCCGAACTCCGAACGGTGACAGTTTCAATTATCTGGATATCCTCAATTTTCCAATCCCTTTCATTTGTACCTATCTACTCGTGCTTGACCTCTTTCTTTAAACTTATACAAAATTTTTACTACCCAACAGTGTGCTAGTACAGCTATAATTTATAACTATTACAAAACGGGATAAATCAACCAACCATTCTCAATCCTTAAAAAGCCTATACTGTCTTCGTTTTGACTTTTGACATCCGCCCTGCGGTACTATTCCTGCTATTGAATACTTGTACTGGAGATATCCTGATCATGACCCTATCTAGTTTTGATGAAATAGTGAAATTCTTAGAACAGCATGAAAACTCAAAACGAATTAAGAAATTAATATTCTTCGCTTGTAAAAATGAGTGGGAAAATGATCAAGATACCCTAGATAGATTTAAATTAGAAGAATTAATTCAAGAGTTATCTAGTTTAAATCCAACAATAAATCACTTAACTGCAAATTTATCTATTGCTGTTAAAAGTCTTAGTAAACCAAAACAATATTCCATAATTGCCAGTATCATTATTAAAGAAGTACAAAAATTATATCCAACCTCTAATGAAAAGACAGGAATAATATTAAACCAAGCTAATGAAGAAGATACAGGAATAATATTGAATCAGGCTAATTCCAAGGAAGATACACGAATAATATTGAATCAATCTCACCCAAATATTCCTATATTTCATCATCCTGAAAAAACATTATCAAATCCCTCAACCACATCTCTAATCAGTTCAAAAAAATCTCAATATAATCAATTTGATTTGCGGCAAAATTTGATGAGATATACCAACCCATTAAGGGTAAAAATAATTTTATTTTCCGCACTTTATAGAAAATTTACCTTTAATGAACAGGACTGGTTAAAACTAAGATCCGAAGAACTTGATAGTTTATTGCAGAAATTATTCGATTCTTGTCTAACCATTGCAGAACTTGAATCTAAAATTAAGAATACTGTGATCTCTTTAGGTGACCCAGATAAAAATAATCAAGCATCTGGTGTAATCATCAGAGTTGTGCGTAGTTTATATAGTGATATACCAGCAGTACCCAATTCACCCAAATCGCTGAACACGTATTCCCCTGAAAAAACCAGACCACCAGCTAATCCTGATGATCAACCTGTACAAAATCAAATTGATGATTTTTATGAACATGATGATGATGACAGCAATACCTGTCAAATTACAATACCACCTGCTTGAGATATCTTTAATGACAAAGAATGAAAACTATTTCTGATTTTGGAAAATTTATCACAATAATTGAGAGATATTTATTATGGATGCCAAAGAACTTCTGAGCCGATATGAAAAAGGAGAAACAAAATTTATCAACGCCAACTTAAATAACATAAATCTATTTGATGCAGATTTAATTGGTATAAATTTAAATCAGGCAAATTTGTGTAACTCCATCCTAACTTTTAGCTATCTAAATCAGGCTCTTCTCAATAATGCAAATCTAATTCGTGCAAATCTTCGTGGTGTCAACCTAACTCAAGCACAGCTACAAAATGCTAACTTACATGATGCTGACCTGCATGGTGCAACTTTGCAGGGGGCTGATTTGCGTAATGCTAATTTAACCTTAGCATATATGCTGGATGCTAACTTGATGGGTGCTGATTTGCGCGGTGCCGATTTGAGTAATGCTAACCTCACAGGCGCTTGTCTCCGTGGTGCTAACCTGCGAGAAGAAAGAAGAGCCTATTCTGCTAATCTCCTGGGCGCTAACCTCCATCAAGCTGACCTGCGCGGTGCTAATTTAACTGGTGCAAACTTAGCCAAAGTGAATCTGAGTGGCGCTAATTTAAGTGAAGCTATGCTCCGGGGCGTGGACTTGAGTGAAGCTAACCTGAATGGAGCTATTTTACAAAATACCACCTTAACTGAGACCAATCTAGAAGGCGCCCATTTAAATGGTGCTAATCTGACAAATGCTAGACTGACAAAAGCAAATTTGACTGAAGCTGAATTAATAGGTGCTAACTTGCAAGGTGCGACCATGCCAGAGGCCATCCTAATTAAAGCCAAGCTGAACCAAGCAAACCTCAGTTTTGCTAAACTGAGTAAAGTTAATTTTAGTCGAGCTAATCTCCGCGAAGCTGATCTAACTGAAGCAGAATTAGTATATGCTTGTCTGGCTATGACAGACTTTACCGATGCTAATTTAACCAAGGTAAATCTACTTGGAGCAGAAATTAGTACGACAAATCTCACAAGTGCAAATTTGTTTGAAGCGATAATGCCTGACGGCACAATTGGCTACTAAAAATCAATAAATTTATGAGTAATCTCGTAAGTTTAATAATTCTTTCAACTATTCTATCACATTGGAATTAAACTCAAAACTTTTGCAAAAGCTGGTAACAAATATGCCTATTTTAAGAGTCGGTCGTTTTGCCTCTTTACCCATATTTTCTTTACTGATAAGTGCAAGTTGGATATTTCTATGTGAATATAGTTCAGTTCAAGCTCAAATACCTAATAATGTTCCCATATTAGCCCAAGGAACACTTCCATATCTCCAGGAACTATCCATCAACCAGCAGTCATTATTGCAGTTACAATCAGTAAAATTATATCAATCTCAAGGTGTACAATATAGTCAATATAATCAAGGATTTGATCGATATTTTGTTTATGTTGACAGTAATAATCCTCAAGTCTTAGAGCGAGTTCGGCAAATTGAAACTAATGCCTATATTCGCAATTACAAGGGACGTGAAGTTATCCAATCTGGCGTTTTTAATGGACAAGCTAATGCTCAACGACGAGTAAAAGAATTGGAATTGAATGGTATTCCTGGCGCAAAAATTGTTAATTCTGATAATACGGAATTATCCGTAGTAGCACCTTATGGTAATACTGGATCTAATGCCCAAAATTATCAGCAAGAAAACAGAAATTCATATTATGTAGTTATTCCCAGTAATACTAATAGGTTACGTTCTTTGGGTACAGAAATTCGCCAAAAAGTTAGTATCAGTATCAATGTATTTAGGAGAAGTCAGCCATTGGGATTACACATAGCTGTAGGACCATTTAGCGATCGCTTAGAAGCAGAACTATGGAATAGCTATTTAAAGGATTCAGGTTACGGCAATGCTAGAGTGTATTATGGCAAATAACAACAGGAGTCAGGAGTCAGGAGAAGGAAAGAAGCAAGAAGAAAGAAAATCAACCAATGAGTAAAGAACAATTTATTGTAACCGCAGACCAAATGCGGGAAATTGAAGCCAGAATATTTACAGCGGGAATGCCTGTAGCTGCTTTAATGGAAAAAGTAGGAGGACTAATTTGCCAACGCTTACAGGCTATTATTTCCCCAGGAAAATGTATAGGAATTTTAGTTGGTCCTGGTCATAATGGAGGAGATGCCTTAGTAGTAGCGCGTGAATTGCATTTTCGCGGTTATCAAGTTTGGATTTATCAACCTTTTTCTAAATTAAAGGAATTAACTTCTCAACATTTCCAATATACACAAAGTTTAAAAATTCCCTGTTATCAAGAAATTTCCCAATTACCAAGTTATGATTTTTTAATTGATGGTTTATTTGGTTTTGGTTTAGAAAGAGAAATTACTGATTCCATCGCTGCGGCAGTTAATTATTTTAATAGCAAAAATCAACCCATTATTAGTATTGATATACCTTCAGGTTTACATACAGATACAGGGGAAGTTTTAGGAACAGCAATTCAAGCAACCCATACATTTTGCTTGGGTTTATGGAAACAAGGTTTATTACAAGAACAAGCATTACCTTATATTGGTAAAGCCGAATTAATTGATTTTGATATTCTCCTCGCAGATATTCAGGCTGTGATCGGCAACATTCCCAAAATCAAACGGATTACACAAACAACAGCATTATCCACCTTACCTTTACCCCGTCCCCTAATTACTCACAAATACAAACAAGGACATTTATTATTAATTTGTGGTTCTCGGCGTTATGCCGGTGGAGCAATTTTAACAGGTTTAGGTGCGCGATCCTCTGGTGTAGGAATGTTATCAATTGCTGTCCCAGAATCCTTAAAAATGTTGTTAGTTTCCCAGTTACCAGAAGCCTTAATTATTGGTTGTCCCGAAACCGAAACAGGAGCGATCGCTAGTGTACAATTACCAGAAAATATAAATTTAAACTCATTTACGGCGATCGCTTGCGGACCCGGTTTAACCAAAGACAATATATCTATTATTCCCGAAATAATTCAATGTGAATGTCCCCTAATTCTTGATGCCGATGCCCTCAATATTTTGGCACAAATAGGCACTATCCCCACCCTAAAACAGCGAAAATCAGCCACCGTTCTCACACCCCATACCGGAGAATTTCAGCGATTATTTCCGAACATTGACCACACAAACAGGATCAAAGCCATCCAAACAGCAGCCCAGGAAAGTGGCGCTGTAGTCCTATTAAAAGGGGCAAGAACAGCCATATCTAATCCTCAAGGTGGTGTTTGGGTAAACCCCGAAAGTACCCCAGCCTTAGCTCGTGGAGGCAGTGGTGATGTATTAACTGGTTTATTAGGTGGACTATTAGCGCAAATTATGAATAAAGAAATTTTTATAGAAGATATAGTCGCAACTGCCGCTTGGTGGCATTCCCAAGCCGGAATTTTAGCAGCACAAACAAGAACAGAATTAGGTGTTGATGCCTTTACACTCACACAATATTTAATGCCAGTTTTGAAGGGATAATAATTGGGTAATGGGTAATAGGTAATGGGCAAAAAATTCTTCCCAATTACCAATCACCAATTACCTAATAACAATTATTTAACTGTTACCTTACCACCAGCTTCTTCAATCCGCTTCTTGATATCCTCAGCAGCTTCCTTAGCTACAGCTTCCTTAATAGCTTTAGGAGCAGCTTCTACCAAGTCTTTAGCTTCTTTCAGACCTAGACCAGTGATTTCACGAACGATTTTCAAGACAGCAATCTTCTTATCAGCAGGTACAGAATCCAAAATTGCATCAAATTCGGTCTTCTCTACTACTTCTTCAGCAGCAGCAGCACCAGGAGCAGCCATCATCATCATACCACCACCAGTAGCAGCAGCACTAACACCAAAAGCTTCTTCGATTTGCTTAACCAATTCAGAAGCTTCTAATAAGGTCAAAGATTTCAATTGTTCTAAAATTTGTTCGGTTGCAGCAGACATGGATATAACTCCTAAAGAATGTTTGATTTGTGAGTTTTTAGTTATTTAGTTGTCATTGGTCAGTAGTTAATTTTCACTGACTACAACTAACTTTCGGTAGCACTTTCAGAACTATCGCTATTTTCTTTTTCAGCAACAGCTTTTAAGGCGCGAGCCAAGGAACTGGGAACTTCGTTGATACCAACAGCCAGCTTGGTAGCTACACCATTGATAGCTCCAGCAATTTGCGCCATGAGTTGTTCCTTAGACGGCAAGTCTCCTAGAGCCTTAACATCAGCTTCACTCAGGACACGACCTTCCATCACACCACCACGAATTTCTGTTTTCTTGGTAGCTTTTTGGAATGCTTGGTAAGCTTTAATCGCAGATAAATCTTCTTTAACTAACAGGAATGCAGAAGAACCATTCAGTAATTCTGACATTGGCTGCCATTGTTCCTGATCCTTAATCGCAATGCCCATAAAGGTGTTTTTTGTCACCTTACAAATAGCACCACTAGGACGGAGTTGCCGACGCAAATCGGTGATTTCAGCAACAGTTAGCCCCTGATAATCAATTACCAGTGCTAAAGTTGACTTACTCAAGCTTTCCTTGAGATCAGCCACTATCTCTTTCTTGTTTTCTAACGTTCTTCCCATACTTATCTCACCTCCAATGTCAGTTGTCAGTGGTCAGTTGTTAGTTGTCAGTTGTCAGTTGTTAGTTGTCAGTGGTCAGTTGTTAGTTGTCAGTTGTCAGTTGTCAGTTGTCAGTTGTCAGTTGTTAGTTGTCAGTTCTTAGTTCTTACTCTATTTTCTGTCACCTGTCACCTGTTACCTGTTACCTGTCACCTGTCACCTGTCACCTGTCACCTGTCACC
>NZ_JAQMSE010000044.1:0-3582 GCF_028330045.1 Aphanizomenon sp. CS-733/32 | reverse complement strand
GCAGCCTACAAAACAAAAAACAAATCTCAAAACCAAAGAACCGTGGGGCGCACGGTCTTAAAGCTCAGTTAATGTCCTCATAGAGGAGTCACTGAGAAGCCCACACTCACCTGAAAGGGAGTGTGTGGAGTACGTCACTTTTGTAGGTTATTGAGGCGCGGGGATACTACTTTAAACTAAAATTTAGGGTTCTACCGCTCCCTTGATGATTTTCCCGGAAAAATATGGCGCAAACCCTGATCATGATTAGGTTTGAGGCTTTAATATTCCTCAAAAATAGCGATTCCTAGGTCACGCTAGTTCCCTCTGGGACGCAATGCGTTCGCTATCGCTTATTAATTTAGATTAAACCCGTGTACAGCAACGTTTTTAGACACCTAAAAGGGATGTTTGATCATAAGGGAAACGGTAGAACCAAATTTAGTTAGATCACCCGGATTTCTCACCAAAATTCTCAAACCCTTATAAAATCTGGATTCTGGAGTTTCACCCTACATCAAAAGTCAACTCCGTAAAAAATGCCTGAAACCGATTCTCTATCCGGGTTATACAACTTGCGATTACATTATCTGTGAGAAATACGGGAGCAAAGGTTTCAGGCTTAATAGCTTTTTCTGTACACTTGAGCCTAAAATTTCGTCAGGAGAAATATCAAGATGGTTCAGTCTATTGCGGCCAAGGATGTGACGCTACGGGAATTAAAGCAAAATTTTGGCATTCAAATCGTTCAAGATGCTACTTTTTTTCCTGAGTGGTTGGGTGGACTTGAGGCTTTGAACAAAGAAGAGCAACATTTATTAGATCGGGTGAAGGCTAATTTTTTAGAATTGATGGATGATCCCCCAATGCTAGAAAATACGGTGAAGATGGTGGTACTTGCGCCCTTGTTAGATTTAGCTGGTTTTTATCATAAACCGTTTAGGATTGAAACAGAAACGGGTGTGGCTTTAGAAATGGAGGATGAAGGAACGATTATTCGGGGGCGGATTGATGTTTTGGTGTTAAAAAATCGGCTTTGGTTGTTGGTAATTGAATCAAAACGGAGTGATTTTGCGGTGACACGCGCAATTCCTCAAGCTTTGGCTTATATGTTGGGTAATGAGGAAACTGTGCTACCAACCTTTGGCATGATTACCAATGGTAATGAGTTTTTATTTTTAAAGCTATTGGAACATAAATATGCTAATTCACGGCTGTTTTCTCTGGTAAATCCTGATAATGAGCTTTATAGTGTATTACAGGTATTAAAACGTTTGGGAATGGAGGCGATAGCGAACGCATTGCGTCCCGAAGGGAACTAGCGCGACCTAGGAATCGCTGATTGGAATTAGACAATACTCACAACACCCCTGAGCGCGTTCAAATACAATTTGTCGTAGATTAGTAGGAATATAAGTTTTACTCATGCACCTTGTTGTAACTTGAGCAAAGCTTGAGCCTTAGCAAGACGTACCAAATGCTCAATAAACTCATAATGTATCCCTAAATTCCACCAATATAATAAAAGTAGATTTTCACAAGAGGAAACCTGTAGGCTAGGAAAAACCTGACAAAATTGTTAAATTAGTTGTGAGAATATAACTAACTAGAATTTAGGTTCTCCGTGAGTTCAATGATAGATTTTGGACGCATGAGGTAATCTGCACACTTAAATTATCTTCTCTCATTATAGGATCAATCATTCTGTTGAGTTCTCTTATATGCTGCTGTTGGGTTGCGCTGTCGCTTAACCCAACCTAAAATTCTGTAATGCCTACTGTCGCGCCATAATAGTCCGCATTTCAGCTTCCCGATCTTGAATCAAATCGCCACTAACATCCACCATCACACTATAAATGCCCCAACTCCATACCCCTTCCAAATCAGCTTCTGATACACACCATGAAAAATAATGGTTTTTATAATCATCAGCATTAACGCTTCTTGGTATTTTCCTTAAGTCAGGTTTTTCTGTAACCCGAACCAACTTACTTGACACTTCAATATTTTGTGCCAATCTAACTTTTTTTGCTTGTTCTTTTAATTTTTTCTCATTTTGTCGCTTAATTCGGTCTTCTTTTTTACTCATCTGATTCTGGTTCATTCCAAATTCCAGAATGATATTCAAAAATTGCATCTCTAGTTATTTCATTATTACAGATTGCCATAGCTGGTAAATCACCTCTTGCATTTATCCAAGGATATTCTTGGTGATTGATATCACTAAGTTGCTGTGCTGTATAATCCCCATAAAAATCTAAGACCTTATCTATATTCTCTTTTTCGCTATCTGTAAGCGCATTGCTATTCCCTTCAGTAAAAGATTCCTTATTGACCTTAAACTTACCTTTATGAACGTTATACAAATCTCGAACTACTGCTCCGTTAGCCCAAGCCTCAATTCTTTCTTCAAACAACTCAGACTCGTCCCATACTAAATTCCATGCTTGACTGTAATAGACAAGCTTTTGAAGTTTCATTGATGTAATTTCACCCTTTTTTTCAAGGATATAACTAGCAACATCAAATACTGTAGCCATATTAGTTCCTCAAACAAACTACTATTATCGTTGATAATAAAATCAAATTTCGACTTTATATAAGTTCTATAGAAGTCATATTAAAGTGTATTACTTGGATAAGTCTATTATAACCGTGAATCATCATATCACCTTGCTAGTATAAAATTACCATAAATCACTAATATATGTCAAGCCCCATTGGTCGCACAATCTTATGTGAGTTGAGAAACAGGATATTGTTCAATTGTAAGCATATAGCCAATGCTATAATTCGTAGAGAAATTGAGCGTATTTGTCGTTCTAGAGGCTACGAACCTGTAATCATTTGTACTCCAGAAGAACTTATAGAGAGGTAAAATCTATGTGGGAAGATCCAATTTTAGAAGAAATTCGTCAGACGAGGGAAGCACATTCTCGACAATTTAACTACGATTTAAAGGCAATTTATCAAGATTTAAAAGCACAAGAAAAGAAAAGCAAGAGACAATTTATATCTTATACTCCCAAAAAGATTAGTTTAGTATAATCGCTTTTGTCCGGCAAATGACTCCGGGGAAGGTAGTTCCGGGTTTGTATTCACGCAGAGACATAAATCTAAACTCTTGAGAATATTTAATTTTTAACAAAAACCCCGAAGTTCTATATCCTCTTTAGGACAGGTTTAAAATCAGCAACGTTGCAAAAGGTCTGGTGATTTAAGACGATATCCCAGACCGTGCATGGTTTCATTTTTGATTGTTTTACCCTATTTCATTAATCCAATGTTGAATAACATTGAGTAAGTTTGGTTGATTGGGAAAACCTTTTAATGGTGCGTCTAGAGGTTGTTCTGTGATAAAGGCAATCTGTAAGACATCTGTGAGTTTATTGCAGAATTTGATCATTTCTTGATTTGGTTCGCAGTTGTTGATAATTAAGGCTAGGTTTTCGGTTTGTAGATTGAATTTTGATTTTCAATATATTTTCGTAACGTTGAGATAGTTACCCCACCACAACTAGCTACAAAATAAGACCCATTCCAAAAAACATCTTTCCAATAAATTTTGGCTAAATGTTCCGAAAATTCTTGGCGTAACTTCCT
>NZ_JAQMSE010000043.1:0-10915 GCF_028330045.1 Aphanizomenon sp. CS-733/32 | reverse complement strand
GACTACACCTACTTTTTTATAATAACATAAAATCAATATTTTGTTCGTTTCGTCGCTGTAGCCTTCTTTGTTTTCGCTACGCTCAAATACAATTTGGGCTACGCAACTCAACTCACGCGCATTCATCCCACGCTCCTAAGGGTGAGACGTGGGGCTTCTGCTGATTAAGCTAAAGAATCTCATATAGCAGGGGGCAGGGGGCAGGGTGAAAGAATTTTCCAATCACCAATCACCAATCCACTATATGAATCGCTATACAACACATCAATTCAGTATTCGCAAGTATTTTTGCTAATTTGGTTATGTAAATTAAATACTAGACAATTAATTAAATTAAATTAAAATTATACAGATAGCCCGTTAAATTAATAAGAGCTATAATTTTTACTTGGGTTAAATCAAAATGCGTCTAGAGCAGTTGCAAGCCTTTTTGGCGATTGTTCAAACTGGCAGCTTTCAACAAGCAGCAAAACAATGTGGTGTGACTCAATCAACCATTAGTAGGCAAATTCAGGCATTAGAAGCAGATTTAGGGATAGAACTATTTCATAGAACTTCCCATGCCAAATTAACGTTAGGGGGTGAACGGTTACTTCCTCGCGTGCATAAAATCTGCCAGGAATGGGACTTGGCTACACAGGAATTAACAGATTTAATGGGAGGCAAGCAACCGGAACTATGTATTGCAGCAATACACTCAGTCTGCGCTTATTACTTACCGCCAGTGTTACAAAAGTTCTGTCATTATTATCCAGATGTCCAATTGCGAGTCACATCATTAGGAAGCGATCGCTCTCTGAAAGTCCTCAAAGATGGTTTAGTAGACTTAGCAATTGTCATGCACAATCGCTTTCTGATCACGGGCAAAGAAATGGCTATAGAATTCCTATACGAAGAACCCATAGAAGTCCTCACCGCAGCCAATCATCCCCTAGCTAAATATGAGTCTATCCCCTGGCTAGAGTTAATTCATTATCCTCAAGTAGTATTTAAGGATGGTTATGGAATGCAACGTCTGATTCAAGATAAGTTTGAACAGATGAAAACTACACTTAAAGCAACTTTAGAAGTAAACACCCTCGATGCCTTTCGGGGAGTAGTTCGTCAAGGAGAACTCATTGCCTTACTTCCCCAGTCAGCACTCATAGAAGCCAAATATGACCCTACTCTGGCAGTTCGTCCCCTATACGAAAATAATAATTTAGGCAATAATTCCCCTCTAACTCGTCAGGTAGTCATGGTAACAACTCAAGATCGTCTCCATATTCCTCCCATACAATATTTTTGGCACCTTGTCAAGGACAATATTCCAGAAATTAAAAATTAAAAATATAAACTATTGCCTTTATTGCCTTTTTCCACTGACAACTGACAACTAACAAATGACCAATAAATTTCGAGAATTTATCCAAAAAGTAGGTAGTGGAAATCACACATCCGATAATTTAACCCGTGCTGAAGCAGCTACCGCGACAAAAATGATGTTATTAGCTGAAGCGACACCAACACAAATTGGCGCGTTTTTAATTGCTCATCGGATTAAGCGTCCTACCGGGGAAGAGTTAGCTGGGATGTTAGATACCTACCATGAACTTGGCCCCAAATTGTCGGCAATAGCCCAACCTGTCATCGTTTTAGGTATACCCTATGATGGCAGAACCCGTACTGCACCCATCAATATTATTACGGCTTTGTTATTAGCTGCTGCGGGACAACCTGTAATTATGCACGGCGGAGATCGCTTACCCACCAAATATGGTTTACCTTTAATCGAGATTTGGCAAGGTTTAGGAATAGATTGGACTGGTTTATCACTGGAACAAACCCAGGGGATTTTTGAAGAAACAGGAATTGGCTTTATTTACACACCCAAACATTTTCCTTTAAATCAAACTTTGTGGGAATATCGTGATCAATTGGGGAAACGTCCACCGTTAGCAACAATGGAGTTAATTTGGTGTCCATACATGGGGGAAGCCAATATTATTGCCGGTTTTGTTCATCCACCCACGGAAGCAATTTTTCAAGCCGCTTTAGGATTACGTGGGATCACAAAATATACTTTTGTGAAAGGTTTAGAAGGTAGTTGTGACTTACCACGCGATCGCACAGCCATTATCGGTTTATCTTCATCAAGTCCAGAAACATTAACTCGTCTACAACTTTCACCCCGTGAATATGGCTTTAGTACTAAAAATGTTCCTCTAACTACTACAGAAGAACTCATTCAAGATATGCAAGGGGTTTTGACGGGAAAAGCCAGGGAATTCATGCAAACAGCCCTCTGGAATGGTGGTTTTTACCTATGGCGCAGTGGGATTTGTCCAGATATGCAAGCTGGTATAGACAAAGCCGCCGAATTAATTACCAGTGGTCTATTAGCTGCTAAACTGCACCAAATCAAGATGTTGCTGGGTTAAATTCATAATGTCGCACTTCTAATAACTGGTTTTTTTCACCCACAATGACAACAGTAGGAGAGTAACATTTTAACTCTTCCATAGTAAACTGCCCGTAAGTCATGATAATCAAGCGATCGCCAACTACGCCTAAACGCGCGGCTGCTCCATTCAACTCAATAGCTCCCGAATTAGCTGGAGCCGATATAGCATAAGTAATAAAACGCTCACCATTAGCAATATTCACTACTTGTACCTGCTCATAAGGGAAGATACCAGCTTTTGCCAAGAGAACCTCGTCAATGCTAATACTGCCCACATAATTAATATTTGCTGCTGTGAGTGTACAGTTATGAATTTTTGCCGATAAGAGAGTGCGCTGCATTTGATTTTAAATTTTTTTTGCAACCAGTGAGAGATTCGGGGATCATATCAGTAGGTTGTTACTGATCATTCCACAATTATTGGTTTAGTGGGTAATGAGTAATTCACATTACCATCACCCATAATCTATTATGCTTTAGCTTTAGCTGCCTGAATGAACTTTTCGACTAAGGGGGCTACCTTATCAACATCCTGCCAACCGAGAATTTGTGTTACCTTCTTTTCCAAATTTTTATAACTACGGAAAAATTCGGCAATTTCTTCCAGTTTATGAGGGGCTATGTCTTTAAGGGAGAATACATGAGCATAGCGCGGATCTTTATCGGGAACACAAAGAATTTTTTCATCGCGATCGCCACCATCAATCATTTCCAAATAACCAACCGGTCTAGCGGCAATAACGCAACCGGGAAATGTTGGCTCATCCATGATCACCATACCATCTAACGGATCGCCATCATCAGCCAAGGTATTGGGGATAAAACCATAATCATAAGGATACTTAACTGAAGAATAGAGAACCCGATCTAGGGCAAATGCTTGTAAATCCTTATCGTATTCGTATTTATTTTTACTTCCACCAGCAATTTCAATCAGGACATTAATTACACCTGGCTTTGGTTGGGCGGGAATCAAAGATAAATCCACAATAAAACTCCTTTACTAAAAGTGAATCGGCGGCAGCAGCCATTTTTGCTCCCAGTGTAAGATCTTAAGGCATTGTGGATCTCTTCCCCAACATTCCTTCTAAAATACTGGTGAATTTCACCAATGATCCACAAAAAAGGCTCAAGAAGAAAACTCCCTGCCCTTGATCCTCCGTTTGAAGTCTCAAATTCTGCTGTATATTTTAATCTCCGCGAATAGATAGATTGTAGGTTAAGGATGGTTGGTTGTTTTCAACATTCACAGAAGAATAGTGGCCAATGATAAATACTGGTAAAGTGAGAGTGATCAGAGCGATCAGTGTTCCCACAATGTCTGCCAAACGCTGGGAATATGTATCGGAAGAATTGGCAGACGGGCTATTTAAGTTCATACAAAGTTGCAATTAATCAGAATCACGAGTAAGTTGACTCCCTGGAAAAGAGCGTCTACACTATTCTAACTGTTTTTTTACTATAAACCGTAATGTCAGGGATAACTGACATTTTTGATCCTTCAGAAATTCCGTAGGGGCGCAGGGTCTGCGCCCAGAAATTGATGTGTTCTGTCCTGCGCCCCTAAATTGGTAATTAAACCAAAACTATGCAGCTACTTTTTGTTGTGTAGTTGATTCTTCAGATTGTGGTGACTCTTGTTTTTCTTGATTTCCTTGTTCTGAATCACTGCTGGGTTGAACTATTTGGAGGTGAATATTATTCACTTGATTAATAAATAGTTCTATTGCCTGACTGACTCTTTGTTGTTGTTTACCTTCTTCGGAAATATCATAACAACGATAGGCTGGGCTAATTCCCAAAATAAACTTTTCCTGTTCAGCTTCTAATAATTCAACGGCTTTGTTAGCAGCCATCCAATTTTTTTCAAAAGGAAATGAGGTAACAATACTGGCAACAATGGAAGCAACTGCTGGGCAAATAACAGGCAGCCATTTTAACCAGCTTTGTCCTGCTTCTAATTTGTCCACCAACACTAAAATTGGGGTTACACCTGACAAAATAACGGTAGAAATTTGCAAAACATAGTAAAGAGTTCTGGCAAGATTTCGAGAACTTTTATAATCGTCAATCAATTCTTGAGAATATTCTAAGGCTTTAGCTCGTGCCGGCAAAACTGTATTATAGTCCAATGTAGTACCATTGCTTAATAGAGATGTATAGAGTTCAGCTTTTTTGGAAAGCTCAGTTTTTTGTGATTCCTTTTTAGCATTATCTACCGATTGTCTATTGAAAAGAAATAAACCAATAGAAACAGTTAAAGCAACGGAGGCAGCAGTTACATATTGTGGATTACTAGAATCAACATAAATAATGAAGCCTGATGTGATCGCAACTGCGGCTAACAAGTAATCAATCAACCTGAAAAAAAACAACATATTTTTGCCTGGTGTAGTTATTGAGATAATGTTGAATTTGTGACTGAGAAAAGTTGTTGCAAAATGGTACTTTTACAAACAATAATGTATATTACACGAAAGTAACAATATTGACAAGTTGTGCTAACTGTCAATAGTCTAAATTTTAGAATGAAATAGCCCCGCGCTTATTACTCCTAAATGATCTCAGTTTTTACTCTCAAATTCTTCTGTTTGCTTATTCATATTTTTGGGTATTTTTATTTAATTCAAAATTATTCTCTCATTTTTGATCCTGAATTTATTGTCAATACCTTATTAATTTTAATTTGTTGGCAATTTTTATGTTACTGTCTATATTTATTACTGGGCTAATTATGTATTTGTATTTAAAATATTTTTGCTACCTGTTACACTCGTACCCGTAATACACAATGAACTGCGGGATGTGGAATATAGAGTAGTGCGTCCATTAAAAAGCGGGTGGCGGGAATCGAACCCGCATTATTAGCTTGGAAGGCTAAAGTTTTACCACTAAACTACACCCGCGTGCCGCCGATTTAACTAAGATAACATGGCTTTTATAAAATTGCAAGTAGTTATGGAGAATTTATGGGTTTAATTTGGAGGCGAATATATAAATTGCTTAAATCTGGTTTTGATCCGTCTTGATTATAAGCAGCTAGAAAAGTCTCTTGTGCAAGTATCTGGTTAAGTGCTTGCTCATAAATATTTTTTTGGCTGCGGAGTGCGGCCGGTTCAATGGTTATGATTATCGCTTGTTGAAATTGTCCATTTTTATCAATTACCAAACTAGCCAGTATATTTGCTGGTTTGAGATCCTCGTCGCTAGAAAGTATACTGGTCTCTAATTCTTTTTCTGTACTTCCTTGATATTCAGCCAGTACATCCGGTAAAGCATCTGTTATGAGTTGTTTTTGTTGGATTAATTCACTAACTTCTTCTTTGGGTATAGGACTAATAGTAGCTATAGCACCCAATCCATTGGTGGTTGGGGACGTTTCCGGGTGAGGATTTGCGGAAGGTTCTGCTGTGGGGGTTGGGGAATCAGTGGGAATGTCTTGGGGAAGGAGAGTTCCTTCACCCAGTTTCAATTCTGGACGACGATTCCAGGGAAGTTCACTGTCTGGAATTCTTGGTGTTACTTCTGGTATTGGGTTTGTGGGATAGGATTGTTGTCTAACTGGTGGTTTTTCGGGTTCAGGTTTGTCAGCTTCAGGTTTTCTAACTTCTTTTTTTTCAATTTCAGGCTTTTTAGTTTTATCTTGTTCTGGTAAATTAATTTTAGAACTTATCGCACCATCATTTTGATTGGGTGTAATAGGTGCTGATTTTGGTGAACGTGAAGAAGATTGGGGTTTAATTGTGGATTTTGGTTCGGAAGCAATTTCAATAAAATCAATGGGAACCGAACTTTGGTTAGACTGGGGAAACCAAGCTTGAAATTCATTAGATGAACGCATTAACCAAAATCCTAACAAATGGAGAGAGACAGAACCAATACATACAACAGTCCATAACCAAGGTGGATCACCTGTATGATGATATCGTCTGAATGCTTGAGATGTAATGGAACTGTCATTTAAATGATTATTTGTCAACGTTGGCATTATGTTAATTCAAAGCTTGGATATTCTTAAACAAGGAGTTGGGGAAGTATAACTTTTGCGATCAGAATTTTATTTTCGTAAACCTCTAGAGGTACTATAACAATGCAGTAGAACCCCATAGATTTAATTGTCAAGGCACAGATTACCGTTAGGCAGTTAAGTTTTTATACAGGTTGATCACCTTTCCTGTTGATTGAGATGATAACATCAAATATAATCAACTTATCACTGGGCGATAAATCCCCTCTTACAGATGTTATCCCCGGCTGACAAGACATTGATACCTAAAACTTATTCAGCAAACCCTAAATAGCCTATCTTCTGATAATCTAAACAAGTGATCCACCAAGAGGCTTTTAACCTTATTCCTGCAATCAATCAAATTAATCCCTAATTAGCTTTGAAATTCTGGTTTTTTAACCCTACCCAACCCCAAGCAAGCCCAGAAATTGGTACTTTAACTGTTGGAAAACTCCAAGTTCGCGTAGCCACACCTGATGATTTAATCAGTATTGCCCAAATTGTGGCTGAAAGCTTTCATTCCCAAGAAGGTTTGTGGGGTTGGGCTTTCCCTTTGTTTCGCCTAAGTATTTATGAGGATCTCAGGCATCGGCTCAAGTCTCCCACACCTCATCATATTTGTTTAGTTGCGGTTGATACTGCCACTGAAGATCAGAAAATTATGGGAACTATAGAAATGAGTGTTAGGGGTCATGATTCTTGGGTTGGTGTAAATCCGGGTTTCCCTTATATATCTAATTTAGCTGTTGATCCAGATTGCCGTAGATTGGGTGTGGGTTCTAGTTTATTGATTCGCTGTGAGCAAATTTCTCAGGCATGGGGATTTCAAGACTTATATCTCCACGTTTTGGAACATAATCATCATGCCCGTCAGCTTTATTTTAAGTTGGCATATCGGGTACATAAGGTTGAATCTCCCTGGGATAGACTTTTCTTTAATCGCTCACGTCAGATATTACTGCATAAACGTATATAGGAGGAGTCAGGAGTCAGAGAGAGGGAAGGGGAAAGCCAATTTTTGTATGGGATTTCCCGCAAATTTTGGATTACATGGAAGTTCCTGCTTTTAGAAGGGATAGGGGTGAGATTTGCCTTTTTTCTTGTTCTCTAGTTTATTTGGTATGGCTGATCTTTACAGAGACTTTAAATAAAGGTGACTCTGGATTGATTGAAATCTAGCACTAATCCCCTAGAATAGGATAATTAAAGTGACTAAACTGCGTGTTTATTCTTAAAATAAATTATACTATCTAGGGTAATATAGGGGATACCACATCAAATTATCACATTCAAAGCAGTGTTATTAACTAAATTATCATGCCAGATGGAAATGGGCAATTGAATGGCTCTAAGCTCCTCACACTAATTCATGGTGGCAAGATTCTCATGGTTAATAGTCGGAGAAGGAATGGGTTAATACTTTTTAAAGAATACCATGCGGAGTTTGCCGGACCTGGAGCAGCGATTGGTGGAAATCATGATAGTGATTGTCAAGGGATTTTGCCCATAGGTAATCTGTCTTTGCTGACTCCTGAATCCCATGAAGATCGTCAAAAAGCTTATTTGCTTAGGCGACAATGGATTCGCTTGATTAAACAAATTACAGAAGATCCAATTGCTAAGGAACGAGTACAAAAGATTCTTGATCAGTTTGAGGTATTTTTCCCATCTGAAATAGTGGCTTGTATCCCGGATGAGGCTTTTGCGATGTTAGTAGGTGTGTTAACACAAACTGTAACGACAGTTCGTCGCGTAGGTACTGATATCGGAAGTAATGAGTGGTAATTAGGGCTTGCTGATAGTGTAGCGTTAAGCATATAAAGCTAAAACCATTTAGAGAACTCCACAAAAAAGATGATCCAATCTCGTGGGATGGGCATCTTGCCCGTTCTTGTATTATTAGCGGGCTTTTCGGCCCGCACCACCATAAATTTTGGGATATTTTTTTAATTGGAGAACTCTTATTAATAAAGGTTTCGCGGATTTTTATCACAAAAAAGTGCCAGGTTTTGGCTGATGGTGTCTCAAAATAGGTGATCAGAGTTCGGAGTTCAAGAGAAAGAAAGAAGAAGGAAGAAAGAAGAAAATTCCTTCCCTGTCACCTCTCCTCACAGATAAATCTTTCAGCAAGCCCTAATTAGTTTCTACTCTTCCAATAATGCTTTTATTCGTTCTAGGGTGCGGGTGTTTTCTGCGGGTGTACCGATAGTGATTCTTAAGCCATTGGGTAAAAGTCTAATCAGAGTCCCTTGCTTTCTCAGCCCTTGGTTGAGATTTGTTAAAACGGTGGTTGATGATTGAGCGTCCTCGGTTTTAATCCGCAAGTAAATAAAGTTGGTGCTGCTGGGTGTAATTTCCAGGGTTGGGTGTGCGGATAAGGCTGTGATTATTTTGGTTCTTTCGCGGAGGGTTTGGGGGATTGACTCTAGCAAAAGTTGCCGATTTTCTAATGCCATGAGGGCGGCGGCGATGGAAAAACTGGGAAGATTATAAGGAAGACGAACTTTTTCTAAAATTGCGATCGCCTCTGGATGAGCGATACAATAACCTACACGCATGGCTGCGAGACGGAAGGCTTTAGAAAATGTGCGTAATATAATCCAGTTAGGATGTTGTAATAATTCACTGGCTAAAGTCCTTTGACTAAATTCAAAGTAAGCTTCATCAATAACTACTAAAATTTCTTCTGGTAAACTTTTTAACCATTCCAATTCCGCTGCTGTTAAACAATTAGCGGTGGGGGAATTGGGGTGAACAACAAAAACGACGCGAATGGGAGGATTTTGTGGTTGGGAAATGGCAGATTTTGCGGCTGCTAAATCAGTTTCAAAGTTGCTATGGTTTCTGCCTACAGTAACTACGGGAATGCCTAAAGTCTGGGCTAAAATTCCATACATAGAAAAGGTAGGATTGGCGACTAATATAGAACCTTCTCCCCCTAAACAAGTGGCAATTAATAGGGATCTAATTAATTCATCTGAACCATTGCCGACGGAGATATTCGCAGCGGTGAAAGTTGAATTTGCCAGATTTGCTGATTCATTTACATATTGGGAAATGACATTTTTGAGAGTTTCATGTCCACCATCGGGATAACGATTAGTTTCAATAAGGTGTTGATAAGTCCAAGCTAATTTTTCTTTGATTTCCGGTGGTAAATCTGAAGGACTTTCATTAGTATCTAATCTATCAAATTGGATGGCGACTGGTTCAGCACTATCACTACCAGGATGAGCTTTATAAGCATTAAGTTGGGATAAATCGGCACGAATAAATTTAAGATTTGTCATTGGTGATTGGTGATTGATAATGGAAAATTTGTTGAGGATAATTGACAAAATGAATAAATTGCTTGCCAAATTTCATTGCTGACATTGCCTAAGCTATGATCACTATTAAATTCTATTAATTCCACCCAAGGACGGGAAATAGCGAAATGGCGACTAGCTTGGATAGGAATTACTTCATCATGTTTACCATGTAAAATCAAGGTGGGAAGGGGACGTTGTAATAAATCTTCTGAATATTGTTTAGCATCGGTAACAAAATTATAATGTAGGGGTAGTAATTGTTGATAACCATAATGATAAACCATCATATATTTTGTTAATTGCCATAGTTTTAAGCCTTTGCCTAATTTTGGCAACCAATGGGATAAAAAACCGAACGCTGGTGCTAATAGTATTAGGCGTTGTACTTGTAAATGTTGTTGTGCTAAATGGGCAGATATCAAACCTCCTAAGCTAGAACCAATGAGGGTAACGGGTTGGGAATTTGCAGGAAGATGAACCGCAATTTGTTGAATTTGTCGAGTGATTGTTAAGTGAGTAAATCCGCCACTGTTTAAGTCATGGATAGATATTGGGATGTGGTGTTGTGATAATCTTTCTTGAATGTCTTGGGCTTTTGTTGAATTGGGGCTGGAAGCGAAACCGTGAAGATAGAGATAATTCATAAGTGATAAGTTTCAATCATTTCCATATTTTTAATGAAATGCTTACAAAATAAGGCTCCCACTGATTTTAAACCAGGTTTTTCATAAATAGGACTTACGCAAGTGTCACACCAAAAATCTGTTGTGTTGTAGGGTGCTTTACTACTGCATAAATCCTGCAAATAAACAGATTGTTGATATCTGACGCATCCTACCAATGTGCCAGTTGCGTAAGTCCTGGATAAATGGTTTAGAGGGTAAGCTGTTGTGCATTTAGTTTGTATAATTCTAGCGGGCAAGATGCCCGCACTACAAAGTTCAAGTAAATTATGGTTATCAAATTTAGCTGCGTAACAGCTTATTACCGTTTAAAACCCTACTTTTGTTCCGTGACATACTCCACACACTCCCCTTCGGGTGAGTGTGGGCTTCTCAGCGACTCTTCTATGAAGACATTGACTGAGCTTTAAGACCGTGTGTCCCCCGGTTCTTGATATTAATTGAAGCATTCAAATCCCGGCACAAACTG
>NZ_JAQMSE010000042.1:0-6030 GCF_028330045.1 Aphanizomenon sp. CS-733/32 | reverse complement strand
GGCAATTTGCTGAAGTCAATCAAAAGTTTACTGAAGTCAATCAAAAGTTTGCTGAAGTCAACCAAAAACTAGAAACTATTGATGGTAGACTAAATAAACTGGAATTCGGACAAGCAGAACTATCAGGGGAAATTAAAACCCTAGACGAAAAAGTTATTGGTATTGATAAAAGACTAGATAACCAAGAATTTATTAATCGTGGAGTTCTAGTAGCAGTGATTATCGCCTTAATTAGTGGAGTAGTCAAACTCTTCGGTTTCTTTCCCACTGGTAAAATTTGAAAACCTTAATTGATTCTATATGGGATCTTGTTAATGTTTAATAACTTGCGTGGCTTGTCCATACAATCCTACCTGAGTTCGACATACAGCAAGTTGTCATCAAACCCGGAACAAAAACCCCACCCCCAACCCCCTCCCCGCAAGCGATGAGGGGGCTAAGATGTACCTTATATGATTGGAAATCGCTGTAATTCAGATTCTCCTACTTTGCAAGAATTAAATTTAACACTACTGAATCCTTAATTGATGCTAAAACCCTTTTTCCCCGGCTTCCTGTCTTAGAGGATGATTGTTGATAGTTGCATCGGGATTTGGTAGAACAGGTTTTACAAGTAGAATTGATTGAAGGGGATACCAGCGATCGCACTTTATTAGATAATCTGGTGTTGCTGAGTAAAAGTATGATTTTATTATGCCTACGGCACGCTGCGCGAACACGCAGAAACGCTCCGGGTACAGAGAGTAAGAGTTTGAGAGATGGAATTTTCGACTTTCATACCCCAATTCACCAACACCAGATTTACAAGGAATATTCGGTAAGGGTAAAGCTCAGTGGCTAAAGCCGCTGAGAGTGTTAACTATCCCCCTTTATCTTTTTCCTAGGAAACCAATCATCTAAAATGGCGTAAAATACTGGGACAACAAACAAGCTGAGAATAGTAGAACTGACCAAACCACCAGCAATAGATACAGCCATGGGCGATCGCAATTCTGAACCCGCACCTAAACCCAAAGCAATGGGAACCATCCCCAAAATTGTCGCCGCAGTTGTCATCATAATGGGACGCAAACGGACAGGGCCAGCCTTGAGAACTGCCTCAGTTCTTTCTAGTCCAGAATCTCTTAACTGATTAATGTAATCTACAATTAAGATGGCATTTTTGTTAGTAATCCCCAGCAAAAATACAAAACCAATTAGAGATATCATCCCAAAATCACTTTTTGTAAATAGCAGTGCCAACAACGCCCCCACGATTGCTAAAGGTAAAGAAAGACCAATAACTATGGGGTCTACCCAACTTTTAAATAACCAAACTAACACCACAATAATACAAAGTGCTGATAACCCCAAAGTCGTGCCAAAACTGCCAAAAACCTCATTTTGACGGGCAGAATCTCCACCTAAATTCAAAGAAACACCAGCAGGAATCACAGCTTTAGCTTCTGCTACCACCTGATCAGTCGCATCACCCAAAGTTAAATTTTGACCCAGGTTAGCGCCGATATAAGCTACCCGCTGATTATTCAAACGTTCAATGTGGAAAATAGTATCTTGTTGCACAGATGCACCTGTAATAGTCACATCCACAAACCCTGATATTTTCTCAATTCGGGCTTTTACGGCTTTAGCCGCCGTCGTTAAGGCTTGAAGATCATTACCTTGTAAGGCTATTTGCAGAGGTTTTTGTCCACCTGTGTCTACAAACTGAATATCTTCTACACTTGTAGTTACACCCGCCAATTTTGGCAAAGCAGCGCGGAGTTGGTCTTGTACTTCTGCCGTTTTCACTTCTGAGTCTGTTTTCAGCTTAACGTACAGCGTTCCTTTATTTGGCTCACCTTCACGAGAACCGACAGTAGTAAACACAGTTGCTACTGCGGGAGACTTCCTCACTACTTCTTCCAGTTTCTTAGCAACATCCAAAGAATCGTTTAAAGGATTAGGAATGGGAATAGAAGATGATGAAGCAGCTAAAGCCGCAGCAGACAAAGACGAATTTCCTAATTTATCTTGTTGTCGCGTTTGTCCTGCCTGTCCTCCTGATTGTCCTAGTCCTTCTGGCCTTCCTTGTGCAAGATCCCCAGGAAGACTAGGTAAAGGAGCAGTATAGACAATATTAAATTCTCCTCGATCAAGTTTGGGAATAAACCCTTTGGGAATTAGGGGAATTAGGGCTAAACCAGCTATTAAACTACCCACTGCCAAGCCAACAACTATCAAGCGGTGCTGCAATGACCAGGCTAACAAGTTACGGTAAGCCTGATCAAATTCTAACCAAATTTTACTTTGCTTTTGGGGAGAATTGGATGGTTTCGCTTTGAGCCAGTAAATAGCTAAGACTGGTGATAAGGTTCGGGCGACTAACATGGATGTGAGCATGGCAGCGGAAACTGTAATCCCAAAGGGTTTGAAAAATTGACCAATGACTCCACCCATTAAACCGATAGGCAAAAATACTGCTACCGCTGTCAAAGTGGCTGCGGTGACAGTTAAACCAATTTCATTGGTGGCTATGAGGGCCGCTTCGCGGGGGGTTTTTCCTGCTTCTATATGCCGCATGATGTTTTCTACATCAACGATCGCATCATCTACTATTGAACCAATGACTAAAGCTAAGGCTAACAGGGTGATAGTTTCTAGGTTAAAGCCATATATCGCCATGACGATAAATGTTCCTAACAAAGATATGGGAATGGCTAAGGCAGAAATCAGCGTAGCTCGCCAATTCCATAAAAAGGGGAAGATGACAACTACTGAGAGGATAATGGCTTCAAGCAGTGCATCTATGGTGGAATGGGTGGCGTTGTGAATATATTCAGCTTGGGTAGCAGCTAAGGTGAGGGTGACATCTTTTAAGCTCAACCTTAGCTGTTGTACTTCTTTTTCTACCCGACTGACTACTTCTAGGGTATTGGCATCACCTTTTTTAATTACCTGAAAGGCTAAAGCCTGTTTACCATTGAATCTGACTAAGGTTCCAGATGAGGGTAATAAAACATTCCCTTTTTCCTCCTGAGTGCTGGGCGGGGAAACCCCGCCCCTACGTTCTTGACTCCTGCTGTTGCCATCTCCTAAGAGAGAGACTTTGAGGACTCCTGGTAATTTAGCGATCGCTGGGACAATTTTCTCTTTTGCTAGTTGCTGTAAATTATCAATCTTCCCAGTAGCACTTTCAATGGCATAGCTAACAGCCGCTGATTCGTTCAGATTCAAAGGGATGATTTTTTTAGTGGCATTCTTGGGTAAATTTAATTGATTGACGATTTGAGAAATTTCGTTGGTCGCAGTTTCTAAATTTGTCCCCACCACAAAAGAGGAAATTACAGCAGTTTGACCAGGATAAGTTGATGAACGAATATCCTCAAGTCCTGTCAGTGATTTGAGACTTGCCTCCAGGGGTTTAGTTAATTTTTCTTCCGTATCTAGGGCAGAGGTTAAGGGTGCTTGAGCATTTACCACCACTACCGGAAAGGTGATGTCTGGAAATAAAGCATATTTGAGGGAACTGAATGCCAGGATACCAGCTACCGCTATACCTATCCAGAAACACACTGTCAACCAAGAAAACTTAATCGCTAATTTGGAAATATTGAAGCTTTCCCGTGTAGATTGTGTATTGGTCTGTACCATTTGATAAAATTATTTGAGTCCTTGGTCATTAGTTGTCGGTCTTTTGATCACTGACAACTGACAGGCTAGTATAGAACTTCTAGGGTGAAAATGGTTGGAGAGGTTTAGTCATAGTAAACCTTAACCTTAATTCTTTCGTTCCTTGTTCAAAGTATTCTAAGCAACACCATAGTCTGTATATGGACGCTTGTAGGGCGGATGCAACCCCAACACAATATCTTCTTTGGGAACACCCATTTTTACTAACTCCTCAGCAGGATTTCGGTCTGTCAAATTTTGTTGTAGCCAAATTTTGCCATCTTTAATATCAAAGTGCATGACACTACGATAAACTCAATGTAGTTCTTGCCAGCCTACATTCATCCATTGGTAATGATCCCTTTGGGTATCAAAAATCAGTTGTAGTTCTTCTTCATCATCATCTTTGGCGTAATTAGTTAACAAAGTTTGAATATATTCTCTAAATTTCTCATTCTCATGTCAACTTTGATCTTAGTCCCCCAGGGAGCAGAATATCAAGCCGTCTGTCGCGGATTAAGTCGCGTCCCCAATTCTCAAACCAAGGTATTAGCGATACCAATGGGAATCGAACCAGTGCGGAAATATTTACAACAGTTCACCCATAATCAAGCAAATCGGATGCTGATGATGGGTTTGTGCGGTAGCTTGAGCCAAAAATATCAAATTGGAGATATTGTTTTATATCAAAATTGTCTTTATCAAGGAAATCTGCAAGAGGGCGATAATTCCTTTACCGCAGATATACATAATAAACTTGGGAATAATGTATCTTTAGTCAAAGGGTTAACAAGCGATCGCCTCTTATATAAAGCTACAGAAAAACGCGAGTTCCAAAAACAATCCGGTGCTGACGTTGTAGATATGGAAGGATACGCTTTTCTCGAATTTTTCCAGCAACCATCGGATGCAGTTTCTCCACCAGTACAAGTAGCCATCCTCCGCGTAGTTAGCGATGATGCTCACCATGACATCCCCAATATCACCTCAGCCATTAGCGCAGACGGCTCATTACAACCTTTACCCTTAGCTTGGGAATTAATTCGTCAACCCCTAGCAGCAACTCGATTAATTACGGGTTCATTGAAAGGACTCAAAGCTTTAACAACAGTTACACAACTATTGTTTACGGCTTAAGGCAAGAATGTCCAATAGACCCATAAGATCCCCGACTTCTTAGAGAAGTCGGGGATCTAAACAGAATTTAAACCGGAGAAATGTCTTTTAAGCTAAACTACTGGTGTCAAATTGACTTTAACAATCACATCATTAAAGTCTTTATCACCACCACCACGTAAATCCTCAAAGCCAAAGGTATTATCACCTAACATCCGCACATGATCTACACCATCTGAGTTAGCCCCCATGAAGACGAAGTAAATATCTGGGTTATTATTAGGATTTCTATCAAGTAGGGCATCAAGTGTACCATTAGCCACAAGAAATGGTACATATATAGCACCACCTTGAAGGGTAGTATTGAAACCTGCTGTTCCGCCGTTATTCACGTTCAAACTAACATCAGAAACACGGCCTTTCAGAGCCGCTTGCACATAACCATCCTGTCCTGGGAGGATATCAGCGGTACCATCACCATTAGTATCAATACCGCCATTCCCATCAGTTACGCGATAGAAACCAACGAAATTGTTGTAACTTGCTTCTCGGTAAACAGTAAAATCAGCGGTTACTGCACCAGTAATACCCCGTAAATCCAGCGATTCGCCTTGTGGTTTACTTTGCAAAGCTGTACCCAAAGGCATAGATTTATCATTTGCTTGAATCTGGACTTGGAAATCGTCGAATCCAGTTAGATTACCAGAACCATCTTCCCAATTTAGAGAGAAACTATTAGACCCCAAGTCTGTAATTTTCACAGTAGAAGGGTTGGCAAAGAGAACATTGCCAATGGGTGTGTTCTTATTCAGTACAGAATCGGTTGAACCATCTTTTACTAAATAGAATCTCAAATTGTCATTGGAGTTAAATTCTAATAACCTACCGAGGCTAGTGAGATCAAATCCAGCAGGAAGATTAGTAATAGTAGAGAAAATTATCTGACCTTTTGCTAATGCTTTTTCTGCATAACCAGGTTCCTCTGGGGCAATTCCATCTATTTTACCAGACGCATCATCAACAGCAAATACTCCTATTTCATAGAAACCATTAAAATTGAATCCTGTCAATTTTACTTCTAGTGTCACTTTGCCGTCGTTACCTTTGATATTGAAGACATTATCACCAATTAGTGAGAGGGAATCGTTAACGTTAACAGTTTCCGTGTCAGTGCCAGTGTCAGTTCCCGTGTCAGTTCCCGTGTCAGTGCCGGTTTCAGTTTCCGTGTCAGTGCCAGTGTCGGTTCCCGTGTCAGTGCCAGTG
>NZ_JAQMSE010000001.1:0-9048 GCF_028330045.1 Aphanizomenon sp. CS-733/32 | reverse complement strand
GCAGGGGGCAGGGGGCAGGGGCAGGGGAGAAAATTTTTTCTACGAACAACTGACCAATTACCAATTACCAATTACCATGCTAGGTACATTTCAACAAAGCCAAATCCGCATCGAAGTTACAGCATCAGCCGATGCCATTCATGACAGTATTTTGCATCCTTCTCAACTAAAAAAATGGCTATTGGGGCAAAGTTTTCCCCCAGAAATGCCCACAGAATTACCACCAGGATTTGAGTTCACCACCTGGAGTGGACCCGTTTCCATTTATCATCGAGTAGACGTAGTAAAACCCAATTGTCTGCGCTTACTACTCAGTGGAGGCATTGACGGCTTTCACGAATGGTACTGGGGCGAAGGCTGGGTCCAATCCCGCCTAGAAGGCATATCCATGTTACCCCTAAACTTAGGACAAACCCTGAGTTTAGTCAGCTTACGCCAATTCTTAACCACAACCAAGTAACTTCTCCTCTTCCTCCCCTCTGCGTCTCTGCGCCTCTGCGTGAGAAAAATATCATTTAGTAATTACGATATCCATAAAAGCACTCCTCCCGTCGCCAAAACACAGATAATTCCTGTTAACCCCGCGAGGGGTTTTTTATTGATCCCTGTCACCCATGTAGGAACTTGATCTGTGTAGGTAATTAATCCCGCTGTATCTATAGTAGCGATCGCCCATACCCAACCAGCATGAAGTCCCCAAGCAATCCCTAAACCATTACCATCAGCTAATCTGGCTAATACTAAGACCATCCCCATTAACCATAATCCCGGCAATTGAGGCAGAGTTTCTTTTTGTTCCCATACCAAATGTAAGACAGCAAAAACCAAGCTAGAAATAATTGCTGCTAACCAAATTGAAAAATTTTGTTGTAACTGAGTGAATAAAAAGCCCCGAAATACAAGTTCTTCTATTCCCCCCACAAACAAAGCCACTAGGGAAATTGTCAATAAACTAGATGGGATTACCTTGATCTGAGATTTTTCTAAATAGCACCAACCGGCGCAAATTTGCCCAAAAAATACTATAGCTAGACTGAAAACACCCAAGCTAAAACCCAGTAATAAAGAACCAAAAATAGAAACTTTCCCCACTAATCCATAATCAGGGAAAGAACCCAATTCCAACCATTGAAATCCCCAGAGAATTAGCGGCACTAATAAATAGAGAGATACTAATAAAGGAATTTTTTGCTCTGGTTGTAAAGATTTGTGTATTTGCCAATTCAAGGTAATGGCTAAAACTGCTACCAATGGCAACCAGCAACCTATCCAAATAATAAAAAAAGCCACGACCAAAAATACTGGCGTATCTTTGAGAAACTCCAGTAAAGTATGGACTGATGACTCTAAAAATGACAGTGGAATAGACATAAAAAACATGACTAACTTCCTGCAACAACAGATTTCTTGATGAATAATCAAGACTCTACTAGAATTTGTGACTCATGGAAGAGGTCAAAACGTTTTTATGTCTGATCCCACTGCAATTATTTAACTACGGCTACTAATTAGCGGTAGCTTTAGGGATAAATTCATCAGAACCTACCTTAAACTTATCCCTGATAGGTGAAAAATTTTATTCTTCTGCGTCTGATTCATCAGCATCATCATCAGACTGGATCAACTTTTTATCACTTTCACCAAGCTGAATCAAGTGAATATGTTTGTAACCGAGTCTAATTTCAAATTCGTCACCGGGTTCTAGGTTCATCGCTTTGGTGTAGGTTGCACCGATCACAATTTGACCATTTTGATGAACACTGACCCGGTATGTCGGTTCGCGGCCACGTCCATCTTTTGGTGCTTCTGGGCTGAGGGGAATGCCTCTAGCTGACAATAAAGCATCATAAAAGTCTGTTAAATTAACCCGAACTTGGCTATTTTTAGTAATGGTGTAATAACCACATTGCTTTGCTCTTTCCCGACGTGGTAAGGTGGAAAGTTCTTTAACTTTCGCCAGCAATGTTTTTCCTGTTAATGGGGCAGTTGCAGTTTCGGTCATTATGCTCTAATTTTCCTTAATCTCTTCAAATTTATAGCGTAGCACGGACTTAGCCATTTCCGAGTTTTTTTGTGTGTCTAGTATTGAGCAATCAGTGCAACTGGACTTCAGAAATCAACAAAACATGAGGGTGATGGGTGAATTCCTGCTGATATGGCAGCAACAGAAGACTCTATTATAGTTGTCTATAATAGGTTGATAAGTCATAGTTGCCACAGACATTTATTTCAGTAATTTTACGGCGTTTTTAACCATCATTGGCCATCGGAAATTAAATTATTTTCTCTTTGGTCACTGTTGTAACGGTGTAACTTCAAGCCACCTTTACAAGTCAGGTTAGTTCTACTCCAAAAAAGATCAAGCAGCCCGGCTTTGGGGTTTCCCAAAATAGAGGAACTGCCGCGTAGAGCCAATAAATTACAGGTTTTTCACATTCAGGGCTGCTCTCTCTTGCCTTTGAGTTATGGGACTAAAGACAGCATTATGATTTGTATGTGGTCTGACGGACATACACCCTTTTATTTTGCCAGTAGAGACATAAATTTTCTAGTCTCTACATTACGAAGAAACCAAAGAAGTGTTAGCCGTGCTTATGCGGCTATTCTGATTTTGTTGGTTCGTAATTTTCTATTAAATACTAGCATGAAATAATAATAGCAAAATATTTTTTAAATTTAAAATTCATTTGACAACTAAATTTTGATCTAGATCCCTGGGGTTGAGCAGCTAAAATACAGTAGAGATTTTCCTCAAGCTTGATACTGTCGTGAGGATGATGGCAGGACTTTTATAAAAGTTAATCTAATTTAGATGTACTTTCGGTGAGTGAGTCAGTTAAATTCTAGAGTTTCTATGGCTTCACCACAGGAGCTATCTCGGACTATAAACAAAAACCGGGGTGAAAAATCCCTGCTGTTAATCATTATGAGATTCAAAACTGTGATAGCGAAGCGCTCCGCAGGAATCAGATTATCTACGTCTGTCTAGGGGAAGAATAAATTTACCATATCTATGGGCTATTTGATAGCCACTCTTCTGAGATGTTCACTGGCTTTAACACTTATATATATTTAAGGATGTAGAATTTTGATAACTAGGGCTTGACGAAAGAAGTATTAAGTGTAAAGGATCAATGGTGAAGGCTGCCGTCAACTCAAGCGTGAGAGAAAATCTATGTTTATACTTTACGCTTCATCCTTCCCTAGCTTCATGATTTTTGAGGTAGGTAAGGTAAGAGAGAAGATTTGAACCCCAGATTTGGATTGATCATCATGGAAGTTATTTTTAAGATTACTCGACAAGAAGAAAATTCTCCCCCTGTTTTCAAGTCTTATATTTTGAAGGTAGAACCAGGGAATACTATCCTGGATTGTCTCAATCAGATTAAGTGGGAACAAGATGGAACTTTAGCATTTCGCAAAAATTGCCGCAATACAATTTGCGGTAGTTGCGCTGTGCGGATTAATGGGCGTTCTGCTTTGGCTTGTAAGGAGAATGTGGGGAGTGAACTGGCTAGACTGGAGAAAATATCATCATCTGCAAATCAGCCGCAAACTACTCCAGAAATTACAGTTGCACCTTTGGGGAATATGCCTGTAATTAAGGATTTGGTTGTGGATATGAATGGTTTTTGGCATAATCTGGAGACGGTTGCTCCTTATGTGAGTACCGCTGGGAGACAAGTTCCTGAAAGGGAGTTCTTGCAAACGCCACAAGAGCGATCGCTTCTTGATCAAACTGGCAATTGTATTATGTGTGGAGCTTGTTATTCTGAATGTAATGCTTTGGAAGTCAATCCTGATTTTGTTGGTCCCCATGCTTTGGCTAAGGCATATCGCATGGTGGCAGATTCCCGTGATCATAATACTGAACAAAGATTAGATACCTATAGTGCGGGAACTCAAGGGGTTTGGGGTTGTACTCGTTGTCTTTATTGTGATGCAGTTTGTCCGATGGAAGTTGCCCCGTTAGCACAAATTACGAAAATTAAACAGGAAATTCTGGAGCGTAAACAAGCTGATGAAAGTCGGGCCATTCGTCACCGCAAAGTTTTAGTTGATTTGGTTAAACAAGGTGGTTGGATTGATGAACGTCAATTTGGGGTTCAAGTAGTTGGTAATTATTTCCGCGATTTGCAAGGGTTACTCAGTCTTGCACCTTTGGGGTTAAGAATGCTAGTTAGGGGTAAATTTCCTCTTGCTTTTGAACCATCTGAGGGGACCCAGGAAGTGCGATCGCTCATCGAATCTGTACAGAAAATTGATTAATTGATTGTGAGTTAATAAGTTATGGGCGCAGGCCCTGCGCCCCTACCGCCTTGATTAAGTTGGATCTTGGGGGATATTTAATTTTCGCCCAAATCGGTCATAAACCAAAATATCCCATTGTCCATTATTACTGTACTCAAAGGCGATTCTATTACCATCCGCACTAATTGTGGGATTGCGGACTTCTCCTGGGAGATCACTTGTTAAATTTCGTGATTGACGCACATCTCGATCATAAAAAACAATTTGTGTTCGTCCTTGACGACTAGCAGCAAAGACAATAAATTTGCCATTGTCAGAAGCCGCAGGATGGGAAGCAATTGTATCAAAGGAATTTAAACCGGGTAAGTCTACTAAATTACGAGTCACTGGATCAAACATATATATATCTTGACTGCCTCGGCGATCGCTCGTAAATACTATATATCTCCCAGAAACTTGCGGATTTAATTCAGATGAGAAACTATTTAAACTCCTTCCCCCGGAATCAAATGGGTAACTGAGTAAGCGCGGGTAGCCAAAACATCCAGTTAACAGAGTTGAACATAAAACTAAAATTATTGATAATTTGGCGTTGCTGATAGCCTGCGTGGCGAAGCCATATTGAGGTATGAAATTCCTAAATTGAACCTTTAAAACTCTTACCTTTGGGTCTTTGCGCCTTTGCGTGAGACTAAAATTCATACCCTTAATCAGCAACGCCGATAATTTATAATTCATAGGATTGTGAAATAAAAAATTCCCCCTCTCAAAAGAAAAGGGAGAAATAAAAATGTACTTACAAAAACCAACCGTAAGAATGTAAACCCTTACCGAGAAGATTTACACCCAAGTAACAAATCCAAACGACAACAAACCCAGCAGCAGCTAAAATTGCCGGTTTTCGACCTTGCCAACCGCGAGTTATTCTAGAATGTAGGTAAGCTGCAAAAACTAACCAAGTAATTAACGCCCAAGTTTCCTTGGGGTCCCAACTCCAATAAGAACCCCAGGCTTCATTAGCCCACACCCCACCGGCGATAATCCCAATTGTGAGGAGAGGAAATCCTAACCCAATGATGCGATAACTGATATTATCCAGGGTTTCAGCTAGATTAAGACGTTGAGGTGAGAGGATTTCCGCCGTTTGCATGGGGGTAGTTGTGACTAAATCTAAAACCGCAGTCCCATTTCCATTGTTATTACTTTCAACGCGAGAAAAACTATTAGTTTCCGCTGCGGGTGTGGATGTAACTAACTCACCAGCTTTCAGTAATTTATAACCATTACTCCGATAACCACCGTTACCAACGGAACTACCTTGTAATTGGATATTTTGTCCGCGAGTCACAATTAAAAAAGCGATCGCTAACAATGCACCCACCATCAAAGCGGAATAACTCAACATCATGACACTGACGTGCATCATTAACCAATTTGATTTTAAAGCAGGGACTAAAGGCTCTGACACTTGCATATTGGATGGTAAAGTCAATGTCGCAAAAGCAGCAATTCCCATCGCTACAGGTGCAGTGACAACTCCTACCAAACGGCTACGACTGCTATTTTCGGCAATTAAATGAACAGCGGTAATTCCCCAAGTCAGGAAAAATAAAGACTCGTAGAGATTACTGAGGGGAAAATAACCCGCTTCAATCCATCTTGCTCCTAATAGAGTCGCCATACACAAATTAGCGATCGCCATTCCGGCTGTTCCCAAAGCCGCTGTCACCGATAAATTCGGAAAAGCCGCTCCCACCCAATAAACTAACATCGTACAGAATAAGACAGCAAAAGAGGCATTATCTAGCCAGTTCTGGAGTACAACCAGATTCATAAGCACTTCTCTCCAGTGGATGCTTGAAAATATCAATTCCGATTATCTTGATCCTATCTGGTTTTGGCGATAGGTGACTCAATACCAGGATTCATTACCAGAAAGTCCTGCATTTCACGGGTCTTGGTATAAGAGTATTAATATAGGCTGCAAGCAAAAAACAAGTTATAGCAAAATCGTTTTTCCTAACTTTGATATGCCTTTTGGTAGCTAGTCAAGGTGAGGAAGTCCGGTAGCTTGACCTTGACTGAATATCTGACTAGCGTACAATAAATAGTACATCAAGGTTAGGGGAAGTAATTAGCTATTATATAGTAGCGGTGTACTAACGCTGAGTATTCAGTGAGTATTGAGTATTTATGGCTTTAGCAAACTAAAAGCTTGATATTAAACACTCAAGTTAGCAAAATCAGACCTTTTAAGTATTTTATGAGTATCCCTGATACGATAAATCCTGAAAGTATTAATTTTGCGGCATTTTTGACACCTAGCCTGGGGTAATACCAGCAAAGAGAAGCTGTTTATTTAAGGAATGTAATATGCGTACAGAATGGGTAGCCAAGCGACGTGGACAAAAAAACGTATCGCAAATGCACTACGCTCGTCAGGGTGTAATCACGGAAGAAATGCAATACGTCGCCAAGCGGGAAAACCTCCCTGCTGAACTGATCCGCGCCGAAATAGCACGGGGACGGATGATTATCCCTGCGAATATTAATCACACTAATTTAGAACCGATGGCGATCGGTATAGCTTCTAAATGTAAAGTAAATGCTAATATCGGCGCTTCTCCCAACTCTTCCAACCTCCAGGAAGAAGTTGATAAACTCAACCTAGCGGTAAAATACGGTGCTGATACCGTCATGGACTTGTCCACAGGTGGCGGTAATTTAGATGAAATCCGTACCGCAATTATCAATGCCTCACCTGTTCCCATTGGTACTGTTCCAGTTTACCAAGCTTTGGAAAGCGTTCACGGCACTATCGAAAATCTCACCGCTGACGACTTTCTCCACATCATCGAAAAACACGCCCAGCAAGGGGTAGATTATCAAACTATCCACGCGGGGATTTTAATTGAACATTTACCTTTAGTTAGAAGCCGGATTACAGGAATTGTTTCTCGCGGTGGCGGAATTTTGGCGCGGTGGATGTTGCATCACCACAAACAAAACCCCCTGTATACCCATTTCAACGACATCATTGAGATTTTTAAAAGATATGATGTTTCTTTCAGTTTGGGCGACTCCCTGCGCCCAGGATGTACCCATGATGCCTCCGATGAAGCCCAGTTAGCAGAACTGAAAACCCTGGGAAATCTTACCCGCAAAGCCTGGGAACATGATGTTCAGGTAATGGTGGAAGGTCCTGGTCACGTACCTATGGATCAAATTGAGTTCAATGTCCGCAAACAAATGGAAGAGTGTTCGGAAGCACCTTTCTATGTTCTCGGTCCTTTGGTTACTGACATTGCTCCTGGTTATGACCATATTACCTCAGCTATTGGGGCGGCTATGGCAGGTTGGTATGGAACAGCAATGTTGTGTTATGTGACTCCTAAAGAACATTTAGGTTTACCTAATGCTGAAGATGTACGGAATGGCTTAATTGCGTATAAGATCGCTGCTCATGCGGCAGATATTGCTAGACATCGCCCTGGTGCTAGAGATAGAGATGATCAACTTTCTGAAGCTCGCTATAATTTCGACTGGAATCGTCAATTTGAGTTATCTTTAGACCCAGAAAGAGCGAAGGAATATCACGACGAAACTTTACCCGCAGATATCTATAAAACTGCTGAGTTTTGTTCCATGTGTGGTCCTAAGTTCTGTCCAATGCAGACTAAGGTTGATGCTGATGCTTTGACAGAATTGGAGAAGTTTTTGGCAAAAGAACCTGTAGCGCAAGGTTAAACATTAAACAACAATATCCCCGATTTCTTTAAGAAGTTGGGGATCTAGAACCTTAGTTTTGGGAATCAAAATAAATCTAAAAGCCTTATCAAAATGGAGAAGAAAATCATGAAAATTCATCAATTGATATTCCAAGGATGTGCGCTAGTTATTCTGACTGCATTACCTTCTTTTGCAGAAACAAATAATAAGGTCATTTTAGTTCCTGGTGAAAATCTTTTCCCTCTTAAATGTGAGACTATTCAGGGTAGTATTGATGCAAATGATAAGCTTGCTCCGCCGGTAAGTCTTCATAATTCTGCGTCAAGATATGATTCATATAGCGTCAAAACTGACCCTGGAAATATTGTCTTTTTTGAACTTACTACTCCCAAATCGGACTATTCTAATTTTATGCCACAACTTACTACACAAATGGTTGATAAGAAAAGTGGTGCTATTCTTTCATCAGCAAGCGCTGTTCTACCAAAATCAATTCTTGAAGCTTGGTATTTTAGTCGAAAAGCTACTGAAACTACAAATCGGAATTTATATATTTCTTCTGCTACTTCTGGTGGTAATTATCAATTAAAAATTGCATACGCTAGACCAAGTAGTAATCTTTCCGAATCACAAATAGAAGCGGCTATTGGTATCAATTATCTCGGCTCATCATTCCGGGATTATTTTACTGGTGCTTCCTCGTCTTCATCCCATCGCGTTGATATGAACGCCTTATGTAAAAATTAATATTTATAGCATTCTTCCTTTGTATCTTTGCTTATTTGCGTCTTTGCGCGAAACACAATTCATAAAATCTCTAATGTATGTCTGAGTGCTGCATCTACTAAAGACATTTCTGACCAAAAACCAATAACTTTATCAATTTCTGTATCTAAAACAGTTGCTAGATTATCTGTCATAATCACAGAATCAGTACTTAATCCCGTTTGTTTTCCTTCTGGTGTTGCTATATTCACAAATACTCTGCTAGGGTGTCCAGCACGGGAAACATTACTGGTAATCATAGCTATAATAGTTTGCGATAAACCAGTACCAATATTGTTAGAT
>NZ_JAQMSE010000041.1:0-9410 GCF_028330045.1 Aphanizomenon sp. CS-733/32 | reverse complement strand
GAAAGATATAAGAATAGTCTCAAATTCCAGAAAGTGATAGGTTTTTAATGGTTTCAATGCTTATTCCTTGCACCTAATTCACTTTTTTACCCCGGAAACTCTTAATATATCTAGGTTTTCGGTTTATTCAGCAAGCCCTATTTATACTGTTAAATTCGAGGGTGTTATCTACTTACTACATTCCTTTCAAAAGAAATCAAAACATGGTAGGTATTGCTACACAGTTAAAAAAAGATTGAAAATCGCTCTGATATTGAAAGTCAAGCGATCGCTCTTTAGATAATAGGATAATTTTGGGCGATTACTTCGCAGTTTGCGATTCCTACGGAGCGCTTCCCCCCACCAATTTTAGACAAACTGACAACCGACAAAAAGTATGATACAATTAGTAGTTCTCTGTTCTCTAAAATGGTGCTGGGTGAAGAACGTAGAGACAAAACTCAGCACACCTACACACTCAGCACTAAAGAACTCTAGTTTATGGCATTGCCAATTGTTGCAATTATCGGTCGCCCCAATGTGGGGAAATCTACCTTTGTGAATCGTCTTGCCGGAGATCAAACGGCGATAGTCCACGATGAACCAGGGGTAACACGCGATCGCACTTACCGTCCAGCTTTTTGGAATGATCGGGAATTTGTCGTAGTGGATACAGGTGGCTTGGTTTTTAACGATGACACCGAATTTCTCCCCTTGATTCGCCAACAGGCTTTAACAGCGCTCGCAGAAGCCTCTGCTGCTATTTTCGTAGTAGATGGGCAAGCTGGTCTGATGCCCGCAGATGAAGAAATTTCCGAATGGTTACGTCAACAACCAGTTCCCGTATTACTGGCTGTGAATAAATGTGAATCTCCAGACCAAGGGGTGATTCAAGCCGCTGAATTTTGGGAATTAGGACTAGGTGAACCTTTCCCCATTTCCGCTATTCATGGTGGTGGGACAGGGGAAATCCTGGATGAGTTAATGAAGCATATTCCTTATACGGTAGAAGTAGAGGAAAATACAGAAATTAAAGTTGCCATTATTGGTAGACCAAATGTAGGCAAATCCAGCTTACTCAATGCTTTTGTCGGTGAAAATAGAGCTATTGTCAGTCCTATATCGGGAACAACAAGAGATACAATTGATACAGTAGTTGAACGAGGTGGGCAAACTTATAGGTTAATTGATACTGCTGGTATTCGCAAAAAGAAACATATAGAATACGGAACGGAATTTTTCAGTATTAACCGTGCGTTTAAAGCTATTCGTCGTTCTGATGTGGTTTTATTAGTGATTGATGCTTTAGATGGTGTCACTGAACAAGATCAAAAATTAGCAGGGCGCGTTTTAGAAGAAGGTCGCGCTTGTGTTGTGGTTGTGAATAAATGGGATGCTGTTGAAAAAGATTCTTACACCATCTATGACCATGAAAAAGAATTAGAATCACGCTTACATTTTACCGAATGGGCAGATACTATTTTTGTGAGCGCGAATACGGGACTCCGGGTAGAAAAGATTTTAGAATTGGTCAATCAAGCGGCTGAGGCACACAAACGCCGTGTGAGTACATCAGTAATCAATGAAGTTCTGGAAGATGCTATCAGTTGGCATTCACCACCGACTTCACGGGGCGGTCGTCAGGGTAAGATATACTATGGTACTCAAGTCAGCAGTCAGCCGCCTTCTATTGCGCTGTTTGTTAATGACAATACCCGCTTTAATGACAATTATCGCCGTTACATTGAACGCCAATTCCGTAAACAGCTTGGCTTTCAAGGTACACCGATTCGGTTATTTTGGCGCAGTAAGAAAGTTCGAGAAATGGAAATTGGCGGACCAAATCGTGCTACTCGTGTAAAATAGGAAACTGTTGTCAGTTAAATCTTGCGCCAGACGACTGGAAGTCACGGCTACACAGGCAAAACCCGCCTACGCGGGTTGAATATACTGACAACTGACAACTGACAACTGACAAAAACATGGATTTATTGCGAT
Source organism: Aphanizomenon sp. CS-733/32 (assembly GCF_028330045.1). Lineage (NCBI taxonomy): Bacteria > Bacillati > Cyanobacteriota > Cyanophyceae > Nostocales > Aphanizomenonaceae > Aphanizomenon > Aphanizomenon sp. CS-733/32. Next base: position 7,433 of record NZ_JAQMSE010000041.1, on the reverse strand, counting down.
CGCTCCCCCTCGGACTTTACTTAGAAGAACCACAAACTTGGTTACATAAACTCGACCCGCGAGTTAAATTATTTTGGTTACTTAGCTTTCTCAGTAGCTATATTATCGCTAATAACTATTGGCGGGTATTACTAGTATTACTGCTAATTACGTTTACTTTATTTGCCAAAATTCCTCTGCGAGTATGGCGACAACAAATGGGCTGGTTATTGGTACTATCATTCATGGTATTGATTATTGGCGCGATTAGTCCTGATGGATTAGGTGTGAGTTATCAGTCCCGCTTACCCGCAAATGAACAAATTCTCACTCAACCAATAACTGATAAAAAGACCCAAGTTACCCCAGTCATAGCAGATAGCAATAAAAAATATAGCTATGTGTTATTTCAGAAAGGATTTGTGAAAATAAATCGCCGTTCTTTGGATTTAGCAATTAGCTTGAGTACAATAGTTTTTACATTAATCTACAGCACTAATTTATATTTACTCACAACCGCACCAGAAGAAATTACTTCGGGTATGGAAAGTTTAATGCAGCCTTTGAGAAGGTTCAATATTCCAGTTACAGAAATTACCCTGACTTTAACTTTATCCTTGCGGTTTATCCCCCTAGTTTTAGAAGAAATCCAAAACCTAGTGCGTTCGGTGATGACTAGGGCCATTAATTGGAAGAAGCTAGGATTAAAAGGAGGAGCAAAAGTTTGGTTAATTGTCACCGAGAGATTATTAGAGAATCTGCTTTTAAGGGCAGAACAAATGGCAAATGCGATGATGGTAAGGGGTTTTACTAGTCCTAACGAACATCGAGTTAAATGGCAAGAGTTAAAATTAAAAATGGGTGATTGGTTAGCGATCGCCACTTTAATGGTATTTTGGGTAATCAGAATAGCCTTTGGTGCTGATAGCGCAGCGTGACTTAAAATTCACCATCTCATCTTTTGCCCAATTTCCAATCTTCACCACCAGGTAACTGAATTAACAGTTTGACAATCGCTTTTGGTAACTCTTTGACTGAATATAGATGAGTCAATTCCAAAAATTTACCTGCGACAGAAATTACCTCGTTTCTGTTGACCATTCCCACCAATTCAAATTCATTATGAATTCCTCCCAATACTTCCAAACTTGCATCAGCTATAGCTAATTCTATTTCCTCTTGTAACCAATTGTCCCATTCATCTTGATTGATATAATAGGATTTTTTATTTTCTTTAAGATTAATATCTTGAATTTCTAGTAATGAATTGCGAATAGAAGCAGTCCAAGAATTAGTTAATCTTTGTTCTATTTGATTTTTAATCAAATGAATTAATAACACCTTTAAAAAAGATTTAATTTGACGTAAAATAGCTTTTTTACTCATGCCCTCTAATTCATCTACAATAGCCAAAGCATCAGTGTAACGTCCTTGTACAATACTATTTTTGAGGTCTGTTAATTCCTGTGTCATATTTTCTTACCTCAAGACAATTCACTTATACAGAGAAAAATTCAGAGTTTTGCTGTATTGCATACCGCCATATCTATATTAGATAATTATATGCGATCGCTCATAGTTTAGGAACGCAAATTTAATAACCTGTAATTCTGATTTAATGTGGAATGGTGCGTTACGCTGTCGCTAACATACCCTACTTTTTTACTCATGGTATGTCTATTAAACCTATAAATTGTGTTTTGAAATCCAGGTTTGAAGCTTGCACCTGTGCGCCCTGATACCATCCACATCTGCAAATTGTTCTCTATCTTGGGCTACCTCGCAGGGTAAATATAGCTTGGGGATGGTGTGATTGGCAAGAGGCGATTGCAATTCTGATGCTAAAGAATTTCTCCAACGGCTAATTTGAGATTTTTTTAGATTTCATAATTAGCGATCGCTTTCAAGATAAACAAAGTATATCTCAATTGCGGACATTTGTGGTTAACATCAGTTTGGATACTATTTGATAGTTCGTTTATATAGTTTATAAGCACCATAAGGTAAACCACCACCTAGTGAGTTTCTATCAAGAAATCCTCTTGAAACTTTATTATTTGGGTTATCAACAATTATTTTATAAAATTCCAAGCCTGCTTTTGTGATAACTTCAGGCTCATTATTACTATATGTATCAATTCCCCGACTTGCGTAATCTTCTGGAACTATAGCATAATCTACTTTCTGTAGAAAGGTTTCAAATAATTTATCATTCCATTGAGTTCCATCATGTTTAATAGGACGAAACATTTGCCATTTTAATGAACGACCTACATAGTAAAATTGTAATGTTGAATCATAAACTTTTTTATCTGCACCTAAACCAATTTCCTGAATTGCCGCATTTAATAATATCTGATGATCTCTACTTGCGTGTTGCGTTAACGATAAAATTGGACGAGATATTAATGAAATACCAATACTCCATACTAACAAAATACACAAAACAACAATTTGAATATATTTAATATTTATATAATTTTTCCATTTGATGTTAAATTGAGAAATTAAAATCAGACTATAAGGCAAAAGATATAATACTCTAAAAGGATAGGGATTTGTTATCATTGCAATGGCAGTAGCAAATAGTGTTGGATAGACCCATATTGTAGGTTTTTGAGCTATCAAGATAAATAAAGTAGTCAAAAACAAAAATGGACTAATCTGAAAACTGTAAACAAAAGATTTAATTTCGAGTAATCTCGATAACCGATCTAAAGTATTTCCAGTTCCCCCAGATGCAATAAAGATATTACTAAAACCGCTAATAACATCTTGCCAAATAGGAATCATTAATAAAATTGCTGTTGCAAGTCCTGCACTAATAAAAACAATAGTTGCTATAAAACACTTATTCAAATTAGTATTAATTACATAAAGTTGTCGATTTAAAAGATATAATTGAACTAAGACTAAAGGATACACCATAATAACTGAAGGCCAGACAAAAAAAGCTATGCTAGAAAGCATTCCTGCGAATCCAATTTTCATCAATTTGTTTCGCCAGGAACTAAGCTCAGATTTAAGAGTTATATCACTTAAAATCCAACAACTAGCTAAACATAATCCTAACACCCAACAATCAACACGACCAGAACGATAGCTAAAAACAAATATAGGATCTAGGAGGAAAATAATACCCAAGACAAAGGCAAATATTTTAGAATTTTTGAGAGACAAAAACCAACCCACTGAAGTTGTAGCAGCAAATAAACCACCAATTAGGCAAGCTAATCTTGGTCCAACCATGGAAAAATTGCTCAACCTTAAAGCTAATTCTTGTAAAATTGCACCTAAATAAAACAGAGGAAAGAAAGGTTTTCCTTCCTTAATTGACCAAATGGTTGACCATTGCGTGTTTGGTTCTAGAACGATTCTGCCATATTCGATAATGTAGGCTTCATCAGGGTAAACAATAGGAGATATAGTCAGAGTTAAGGAGTGTATTATAAAAACTACTAGTAATATTAAACTCCAAATAGTCCAAAATCTACGATTAAGTATAGATTGAACATCAAGTAATGTTTTGTTAAAATTTAATAACATCTTAACTAACCTCCAAAAAAATTAAAAAACCTATCAATGAGTTTACAGTTCAACGGCATAAGTTATTAGAAACTCTGGTAAGCCTTGATACTAATTTACAGTTCGTTTATAAAGTGCAAATTGATAACCTGGCATAGCACCACCTAATTTAACACCCATAAAACTAGCACGCTTTTTACTCCATCCATCTGATACCAGAATGAACATTCCTTGATTCAATGTTTGTGGGGGAGTTGAAAGATGACCTTTCTGAGGCAATACAATATATATTATTTTTTTTGAGAACTTTCTTTCGTAGTTAGTTAATAAAGAATCTGAATCTTGACCAATAATTGAGCTTTCAGCAGTAACAAAAGAGTCGCCTGCTTTTCCAAAAACGATAAAACAGGGGTTATTCATCCAATCAAAAGCAATAGAATCACCATTTTGGTTTGATTTGCTAATCATTTCACGTAGATTTGATGCCGTTTTTTCAAATGAAACACCATGTTGCCAATAAAGTATGAATAATAAAATTAACCTGATGAAAACAGCAGAATACAAAACAGAAAACATAATACTGGCGCTACTAATCAATTTCTTTTGAATTTTGCTTATATTAATTATCCACTCCTGATTTTTGCCAACTGTCATCAGGAGGAGTAAAGGAAATAAGCCGACATATCCATATACTTGGACTTTTTGCAAAAGATAATAGCCCAAAATAAACCATATAGTGAACACTATAAATAGCTTTCTCTGCCAAAGAGTTCTAAAAACCAAGAAAACAATTGCAATAACCAAAAAATTCCAAGCTGGAGTAGATAGAGAAAACCCATTGGATGTTAATCTCCACCAATCTATGGGAATAATGCTACCATTACCAACTAGAAAAACATTATGTATCCAATCTAAAGTTGAAAATGAACAAAAAACTTGAATTATACTAATAATAGTGCCAGTAGATATCAATCCAACTAATAACAATTCCCTCAATAATTTTTGTTTGTAATGTAAAGATACCCAAAATAGTATTCCCATTCCATAAATTATGCCTACAAGGGGGGAGAGAATAAATAAAAGACCTAAAGTTATGTATGTGAAATAACGAGAATATTTACGAGTAATACTGTATTCTCTTGCTAACATAGGAAGTGAGGTAAGCAAGGGTGCTAAATGCTCTGGTCTTCCTTGCAAATATAAGCATATTGCACCTGATGTAATACCAAAAATTGTCGCAATGAGAACACCCCAAGCAGAATTTTTTGTCTCGATTGTCCGGTAAAACAAAAATGTGTAGACTGTAAATGTTAAAGCGTTTGTAATAGCAATCCAAAAAAATAATTTTTCGTAGGTAGTGCTTTTAAGTAATAAACCAAAAATTATCGGATACAGTACCCCATGAAATGAATACTCATTTGAATCTCTAGCAACTAATGCAGGAGTATAAGCATCAAATAGCCACCCATTACCCACGGCAAGATTTAAAATCGGCGTTGCGTATAAGCTACTATCATGATGTAAGCCTGGCCATTTCAATAAGCCAAATATCACAAATAAAAAAATACAAGAAACAATTATTAAATAACTCACAAAACGGATCAAATTTATAGTTTGATGAAAAAACAAGATTTTTTTGTTCATGAGCTTTATAACTGTACATTGTATGGTTTAATCGTGAATTTAGGGGATTGCATTTTCAAAGTCAAAGAAATATTTTTAGGTTTTTAGAAAAAATACCTATCAATAGCCATGACAACAGTTTCAATCTGTGAAAGTCCCAACTCTGGAAATAGAGGTAAACGCAACAGACAATCAGAAACATGATTAGTATTATTCATATCACCATGAACCCGTCCATAATGCTGTCCAGCGGGAGAACTATGTAAAGGTACATAATGAAATACAGAACTCATACCCTGTTCTTTGAGATAGCTTATCAGACTGGTACGGATTTGTAAACTATTTAAGAGGATATAGTACATATGTCCATTATGCTGACAAGTCGGCGGAATAATAGGACGGCGTAATTTACCACTTTTTTCGAGGGGTTCTAGAAGTTGATGGTAATAGTCCCACACTTGCAGGCGGGCTGCTATAATCTTCTCTGCTTCCTCTAATTGAGCATAGAGAAAAGCCGCAATTAATTCTCCGGGCAAATAACTAGATCCTTGGTTGATCCAAGTATATTTATCTACCCCCCCCCTAAAGAATTTACTGCGATTAGTGCCTTTTTCCCGAATTATTTCCGCTTGTTCTGTAAACCGGGAATTGTTGATAATTAAAGCACCACCCTCACCCGCAATAATATTTTTGGTTTCATGAAAACTGAAGCAACCTAAGTCTCCAAAACTACCAAGGGGTTGACCTTTGTAGGATGCCATAAGTGCTTGAGCAGCATCTTCAATTAACAGCAGGTGATGTTTTTGGGCAATGTTTTGTAAAGTATCCATTTCACAGCCCACCCCGGCATAATGAACGGGAACAATGGCACGAGTACGGTCCCTAATTGCCGCTTCTACGAGGGTTTCGTCTAAGTTTAGGGTATCGGGTCGGATATCAACAAATACGGGAACTGCTCCCCTGAGAACAAAAGCGTTAGCTGTGGAAACGAAAGTATAACTGGGCATAATCACTTCGTCACCTGGTTCTAAATCGGCTAAAATGGCCGACATTTCCAGGGCTGCTGTACAGGAGTGGGTGAGTAAGGCTTTGTGGCAATTGGTTTGCGCTTCTAGCCATTGATGGCATTTTTTGGTATAGTTTCCGTCCCCAGCCAATTGTCCAGCGTGGTGAGCTTGGCTAATATACCAAAGCTCTTTACCTGTCATATAGGGTTTATTGAAAGGGATTTTATTCATGGGTTTTAATTTTTGGCAGGTTATTTTAAATTGCGAAGTTAAAACTTAATAAGTTAGGTGGAGTTTTATATAGTTTAACTTAATCATGCAAATTGTCTAACCAATTTCGTAGATCTTCCACAGTAGCGAAATCAAATATTGCTTCTGCGAGTACTTCAATTACCTCTAGATTTAAACTTTTAATCCGGGTTTCTAATTCCATATCAATATTTCCTACTTTCCTCTTGATTTGACGGACAATTAAATCTTTTTCCTTGGTAATTGCTTCTTGACGACCTTGCTGAATACCTCGTTCAATACCTTGTTCAATTCCTTGTTCAATCCCTTGTTCCATCCAACTAGTAACTATCTGCATAACTTCCTCCTTTTCCGTTGGTATTAATGAACCTATTTCTGCTGCAAATTTCTCTTCTTCTATTTTATTCAGTCGCAAATATGTATCAATAAGTCCTGATATCAATTGCATTTTTGCCGGATTTAATTTTAAAGTTACTAACAACCTTAAACACTCTGCTTTCACCTTTGGTCTATCCGCTGGTGCTATATTCATTTTCGACATTAAAGCAGATGCAACTGGATTTTTACGATTTAAAAAGTCTCTCCAATTTAGCTGATTTAGTTGGATGACTTGATAATTAAATTTTAGCACTTCCAAATCAGGAAAGTTGATTTGATAGTTATTTGTGGCTAAGGTTTTGGGAGAAGAATATGAAAAAATGACTATGGGATAAATTGGTAAGTCAAATTTTTCGTGTAATCTGGAAAAATAACGGAACATTCTTTGATTAAATTTCGATTTTGCTCCTGATTCGGCTTCAATGTGAACGAGAAAGTAAGAAGGTTCACCGAGAAATTTGACTTTGGCTATTAAGTCGGTTTCATATTTGTCTCCTGCGGTAACATCTGTAAATATTTCTTTGTCTAATAATGAGACTGAGTTGATATCTATGTATTTAAGAACTTCGGGAAAGAAGAGTTCTATAAATTCTATGAAAAATGTGGATATCAATTCTTTAAATAAACGGTCATGGTCTATTCTTTCACTCATGTTTTTGTCACATAAATTCT
>NZ_JAQMSE010000040.1:0-40541 GCF_028330045.1 Aphanizomenon sp. CS-733/32 | reverse complement strand
GGGAATAGGGAATAGGGAATAGGGAATAGGGAACAGGGGGATATTGATATTTCTCTTGCCTCTTGCCTCTTGCCTCTTGCCTCTTGCCTCTTGCCTCCTTCTACTGACCACTGACCATTGACAACTAACTCTACCAGCTAGACTTAACAACACCAGGTAAAAGACCTTCGTGGGCCCATTCCCGGAGTACGTTCCGAGACAAGCCGAAATCACGGTAAACGCCTCTAGGACGACCAGTTAACCAGCAACGGTTGTGCTTACGAGTAGGCGCACTGTTACGGGGTAATTGTTGAATTTTACGGTGAACTTCTAACTTCAGCAACGGAGATTCTGCTGTTCTAAACTCTTCTAATAGTGCTTCCCGCTTTTCAGCATACTTAGCTACCATTTTAGCGCGTTTCTTCTCGCGCTCAATCATACTCTTCTTCGCCATGAATTCCCTAATCTAATGAAAGACAGCATTCCCTATTCTACACCTTTATTGGCAATTGTAGAGAAATTGGGAATAAAGTAAGGGTTGCTGATAGCGAAGCGTGGCGTAAGCCATAAAAGTTGTCTGTGAGGGCTAGGAGTCAGGAGTCAGAAGTCAGGAGTCAGAAGTCAGGAGTCAGGAGTTAGGAGTTAGGAGTTAGGAGTTAGGAGTTAGGAGTCAGAATACGCAATAAAACCAAACTGTGTAAAGAAACGTAAAATCGCTGAAAACCTGTTCCCTGTTCCCTGTTCCCTGTTCCCTTTCCATAACCACAATTTTCAACGCCAACCTACTTACCAAGAATGTAAAGCCCGTAGTTGGGGTGTTTTTTTGACTTGATGGGCTTGCATTCTTGCGAGGACATCATCTAAAATACCCACAGCTTCAATAATATAATCACCCTTATTGAGCATGACACATTCTGCCCGTTCTGACATGGCAGCATCAGTAATTTCTGCCCGTGACGGCATTCCGTGTTTCACAAGATTTTCTAAGACTTGAGTTGCCCAAATTACGGGGATATGGGCAGCTTCACATAACCATAGTATTTCTTCTTGAATTTCTGCCAGCCGTTGATAACCAATTTCCAAGGCTAAATCTCCTCTGGCAATCATAATTCCAAAGGGTTGTTTGCCGGCGGCTTGGATAATTAATTCTGGCAAATTACTCACTGCTAAAGGTGTTTCTATTTTGGCAACTATGGCGGGTGTGGGAGAATTTTCTGGTAATCTTGTTGCTAATTCTTGTTGCAAAAGTTGAATATCTGCGGGTGTTTGCACATAGGAATAACCGATAATATTAACTTGATTGGCATGGGTAATAATAAAATCTAAATCTTGTTGATCTTTTGTTGTTAAAGAACTCAAATGTAAGTCAGTGTCAGGAAAATTAATGCCTTTCTCTGGTAATATTTTCTCACCTTTAAGACGGGCATGGGTGATTTTTAACCACACTCCCTGGGGTGTAATTGACTCGACATAAGCACCAATTCTTCCATCATCGATCCAGATTCTTGTGCCAATTGTTAGTTGTTTTAATACTTCGGGAATTGTGCAAGTGGCTTGAAAAAATGCAGAATTAATAGTAGTGGGTAACTCATTGGTGAGGAAGAGAGATTCACCTTTAAATATTCGTTGTTTGGGACTGGGGGTAAGAACAGATTTAATTCTGGTTTTGGGACCACTCAAATCCATGAGAATTTTACAGGAAGATTCTAATTCTAATTCTGCTTGTTTGATATTGTTAATCATTGCTAACCATTCAACAGGGGTATCATGGGCGCAATTAATTCTTAGACAGTTTGCCCCTTCCTGAATGATATCCCGCAGAAATTCGTAATTCGTAGCGGCTGCATTGGGTAATGTTACCATGATTCTGACGCGACGGTTATCGAGGGTGTTGCCAAATAAATCTTCGGTATTTTGTTGAAGTAGGCGATCGCCCTCAAAAAATGCGTCCAAAGGTGGATGTATAATTATGGAATCATTATCTGTGCCACAAACTGCCTGTAAGGTGGCAATCACCGCATCTAAGGTAGGTAAAACTTTAGCTTCTATCCTCCCCAATGAGGACAAACCCCAAGGCATTAAAGCCGCTTGCAGTTGTCGTAAATCGTGTCTTCTCAGTGCTAGATAATAGGCAAGATTGAGACTACTATTAATAAAAGATTGTCGGTGAATTTGCTTTTTCCACCTTTGAAATATTTCTCTCCCTTCTTCATCAACAGATTGACGAAGTTCCTGCAATGTGGTAAGTAAAACACAAGGATCAGATAAGTCCAACTCTACATTAGTAGACTGCATATTAATAAATTCAACTCCACTAATTTAAAAATCTTTTTTTAACGAACCACTTCAGGCACAGAAGTAACAGAGAGAAGAAAAAATTCTTGACTGAATTGTATTAGACTATAAAGGATATTTAAATTCACTTTTTACCTACTGTTAACCAACCCTTTCAAAGAAAGTAAAAATATTGAAAAATTCTCTCCTAACCTCCTTCCTCTGTGTCCTCTGTGCCTCTGTGGTTAGATAAATTATTTTCAACCCACTTCAGACACAGAAAGCGCAGATTTTCGATTCATCTATTACTTATTCCCCTGTTTCTGCTTTCGCAATTTCTAACATTGTCTTAATCACAGAATCAGGGTTGAGACTAATAGAATCTATCCCTTGTTCAACTAAGAAACGGGCAAATTCTGGATAATCGCTAGGTGCTTGTCCACAAATACCAATTTTGCGACCATTTTGTTTAACAGTTGTTATGGCTTTTTCTATTATTCTTTTCACAGCTTCGTTGCGTTCATCAAATAAATGGGCAACTAACTCAGAATCTCGATCTAATCCTAATGTTAATTGGGTTAAATCATTAGAACCAATTGAGAAACCGTCAAAGACTTGGCTAAATTCATCAGCTAATAAAACGTTACTTGGTAACTCACACATCACATAAACTTCTAAGCCATTTTCGCCTTTAACTAAACCATTTTTTGCCATTTCTGTTAATACTCTTTTTCCTTCTTCGGGAGTGCGACAAAAGGGAACCATGAGAATCATATTGGTTAAACCCATTTCTTCTCTTACCCGTTTCATTGCCTGACATTCTAAAGCAAAACCTTCACGATAACGGGGATCATAATAACGGGAAGCGCCACGCCAACCCAGCATGGGATTTTCTTCTTTGGGTTCAAATTGTCTACCACCTAAGAGGTTGGCATATTCATTACTTTTGAAATCAGACAACCGGACAATTACAGGGTTGGGATAAAATGCTGCGGCTATTGTTCCTATACCTTGCGCCAATTTAGCAATAAAGAATTCGGCTTTATCTTCATATTGTGCCGTTAATTCGCTAATTTTATATTTGGCAAGTTCGTCTTCTAATTCATCAAAATGTAATAATGCTAAAGGATGGGCTTTAATATGATTAGCAATGATAAATTCCATTCTGGCTAAACCAACACCATCATTAGGAATTGCTGTCAAACCTAAAGCTTCTTCAGGATTACCTACATTCATCATGATTTTGGTGCGGGTTCGAGGTAGGTTATCTAATGGTAATTCTCGAATTTCAAAGTTTAATAAACCTGAGTAAACTTGACCGGTTTCACCTTCTGCACAGCTAACAGTAATCTCTTGTCCTGTTTGTAATATTTCTGTTGCATTTCCACAACCCACAATAGCAGGAATACCCATTTCTCTGGCAATGATTGATGCATGACAAGTCCTCCCACCGGAGTTAGTGACAATGGCGCTGGCTTTCTTCATAATCGGTTCCCAGTCGGGGTCTGTGCGGTTAGTAATTAACACTTCTCCGGCTTGAAAGAGATTAATTTCCGGTACATCTAAAATTACTCTAGCTTTACCTTGACCAATCATTTCGCCAACGCTGCGACCTGTTAATAAAACTTGACTTTTTTCTTGGAGTTGATAAGTTCTGAGGACGGTTTTTGATTTTTGCGATTGAACTGTTTCTGGTCTAGCTTGGACAATAAATAATTCACCTGTTACGCCATCTTTTGCCCATTCAATATCCATTGGTGTGGACATTCCCCGGACTTGGGAGTAATGATCTTCAATAATACAAGTCCATTCTGCTAGTTGGAGGATTTCTTGATCATTGAGGGCAAATTGATGACGTTCAGGTTTAGGAACGGAAATATTTTTGGTTAATTTTGATCCGCCTAAATCATAAACCATTTTAATTTCTTTTGTTCCCAACCGCTTTTGGAGAATGGGTTTATATCCTTGTTTTAAAGTTGGTTTAAATACTAAATATTCGTCTGGGTTAACTGCACCTTGGACGATGTTTTCGCCCAAACCATAAGCAGCGGTAATTAAAGCGGCATTTTGAAACCCTGTTTCTGTGTCAATGGAAAACATGACTCCAGAAGATGCTAAATCAGACCGAACCATTTTTTGGACACCAACTGATAAGGCTACTTCAAAATGATCAAAACCTCTTATTTGTCGGTAGGAAATTGCCCTGTCTGTGAAGATAGAAGCAAAGCATTTATGGCAAGATTCTAATACACCTTTGATGCCATGAACGTTGAGGTAGGTTTCCTGCTGTCCCGCAAAACTAGCATCTGGTAAGTCTTCGGCTGTGGCACTGGAACGAACAGCCACATCAGTATTAATACCGTATTCTTGACAAAGATCCTGATAGGATTTAGCGATCGCTTCTTGTAATTCTAGCGGAAATGGGGTTTCTAACATTAATGATCTGGCTTGTTTGCCACATTCTTGCAAATTATCCATATCTTCCACATCTAAATCTGCAAAAATCTTCCGCAGTTTTGCTTCTAAACCAGCCGCCGTAATCAAGTATCTATAAGCATAAGCAGTAGTGGCAAATCCAGTGGGAACTTTCACTCCTTGGGAACTGAGTTGTTGAATCATTTCGCCTAAAGAGGCATTTTTACCACCTACTAGGGGAATATCTACAATTCCCACTGATTTAAAGGGTAATACTAAAGCTTCTTGAGTAATTTGGCTATTTTCTTGGTTGCGTTTAATTTCCAACATATTCTGAGATTCCTTAAATAGCTACTGTTATTTAATTCAGAACCCATTCTGTTTATGCACGGACAGTTTAAAGATGTTGCCAGGATATAGAAGAGGGAACGGGATTTCCTACCAGATGTCTCAATGACACCCTCCATTCAAGATTACTCTAGTTTAGAGTGTAAATAAATATAGAGGCAATATAGCGAAATATTACGTAATATATTGTTCTTGCAAATATTCTCACAATCCCCCCATCCTTGAGAGTTAAAATTCAGGAATGTACATAAGAAGTTTTAATTTATCTCAATTCATTACATGACTACATTTAGCCAAACACTTGCAAAGAAGGACTTAAAACTATTATGCCTCAATGCCCTTGTTGTTCCGATTCACTCTTACACCATATTCGTGGTACCGAATCTTATTGGTTTTGCCGCAGTTGTTGGCAAGAAATGCCTATATTAACTCAACGTCACACTGCTAATGTCCCGAAACCGATTTTAGCAAAATTAGCTAAAAAAATCGCCCCACCAGAACATGGTCTCGGTTCTCATGGTTTGATTCAACCCAATTCTTTTCACGCCAGATTAGAAGAAAAGTGGGATAAAGACGTTGTTTATCAAAGTTCTACAGAAGTTTAATTTGTGATTTGCGTGGAAGATTATCCCGTGAACACGGGAATCCAATTTTTTCATGCCTAAATAAAATTTTTAGAATAATTTACCGCAGATAAAGACGGATAAATTAAGAAATTTATGAGTTTTTATAATATTTATGTTTTCCGGCTTATTTATTACCAAATCTGACTTAAATCTAAAATAAATCCGGGTAATAAATCTTCACCAGTTAATGTTTGAGGATTATCTAGTTCTTCCACAGCTTGACCAGGACAATAAATAAATACTTTCCGTTGTTTTCTATCAATTAACCAAGCTAATTTAACGCCATTATCTATATATTCTTGCATTTTTTCTTGTAATGGTTTTAAATTGTCGCTGGCAGAACGTAATTCAATGACAAAATCAGGTGCAATAGGCGCAAATTTATTCTGTTGTTCTGAGGTTAAACTATCCCAACGTTCTTTTTTTATCCAAGCAACATCAGGAGAAACATCTTTGCCATTTGGTAGTTTAAAACCTGTGGAAGAGTCAAAACCTTTACCTAATTTTGTTTGTTTATTCCAAATTCCTAATTCCACAGCAATATCAAAGTTTCTATTTCCCGTATCGCTACCAGTTGGTGACATAATTATTAATTCCCCTGCTGCTGTGCGTTCAAATCTCAAATCACGGTTATTTTGACAGAGTTGGAAAAACGCCTCATCTGTGAGGTTGATATTTAGTGTTAGCTGAGGAGGTAAAGTCGTGGTATTCATTGAATATTACACTTTTGCTCTATTTTTTGTCAAAAAGATTGCACCACATTTATTGATTACCAAATTTGACTTAAATCTAAAACAAATCCGGGTAATAAATCCTCACCAGTTAATGTTTGGGGATTATCTAATTCTTCCACAGCTTGACCGGGACGATAAATAAATACTTTCCGTTGTTTTCTATCAATTAACCATCCTAATTGTGTACCATTATCTATATATTCTTGCATCTTTTCTTGCAGAATCTTTAAATTATCAGTTTCTGAACGCAATTCAATAATAAACTCAGGACAAATAGGCGCAAATTTTTTCCTTTGTTCTGCTGGTATTGCTTGCCATTTTGTGCGGTTTATCCAAGCTGCGTCAGGAGAACGGACTGCACCATTGGGTAAGGTAAAACCACCACTAGAACCAAATCCTACTCCTGTACCATTTTGCTTTGTCCATATCCATAATTGACCGTTTAAGTCAAAATTGCGTTCCTCTGTTTCTGAACCTGTGGGGGACATAATTAATAAATCTCCTATTTGATTACGTTCAATGCGAAAGTCCCGATTTAGCTGACAGAAATCATAAAAATTATCATCAGTCATGATAATATTTGGTTGCATTTGCAATACCATTGGTAAAATTTCTAAAGCTACAGATAATTGTGTGACCATAATAATTAAAGATGGTAGTGAATGAAGATTCAGATCCCCGACTTCTTTTTTATTATAAACAAATTATAAATTGATGGCAGAAGTCGGGGATCTTATTGTTCTAGAATTCTCCAGCTAAAGCGGGAACACAGCGTTCACACAATAATGGATGTTCTGCTGATTCACCAACATGGGGAGAATAGTTCCAACAGCGATCGCATTTGTGATAAGATTTCCCATCATGTTCGTAATCTGCGGCATTGACTACGCCAATATCCCAATTATCCTCACCTTGAACCCGCAAAGTTTTTAATCCTTTTAATGCATCAGGAGTATCTAATAATTGCACACTGGAAGTGAGGAATAAATACCGTAATTCATCAATTCCATTACCGCTAACATTCAAAGGTTCAATAGCAGTGGATAATTTTTCATCGCTGAGATAAATTAAAGCAATAGCTTCTAGAGAAGAACCAATTAACTTTTCTGTCCGTGCTTGTTCTAAGACCTTATTAACATCACCACGAATGCGGCGCAGTGTTTTCCAAAATTCTGCTAATTCAGGATTATCCCATTTATCATCCACTTGCACCCAACCAGCTTGAAACACTGATTTATATTCTGTTTCGTAGGGGATAAATTGCCAGATATCCTCCGCAGTATGACATAAAACGGGGGCGATCGCTCTAGCTAAATTCTCCAAAGCAATTTGCAAAACCGTTTGACAACTGCGACGACGGAAAGCATCAGCCGAACTGATATATAATCTATCCTTCGCAACATCCAAATAGAAATTCGACAAATCCACAACGCAGAAATTCTGCACAGTTTGGAAAAATCGGAAAAACTGGAAACTATCAAAGGCTTCCGTCACCTCATTAAACACCTCACGAATGCGGTGCAGCATATATTTATCCAAATCTGGTAAATCATCAAAAGCTACAGCATCCTTCTGAGGATCAAAATCATGCAAACTCCCCAATAAAAACCGCGCCGTGTTGCGAATCTTATTTCTGACATCAGCTAATTGCTTGATGATGTTACCACCCAACCGGACATCACCAGAATAATCAACCGAAGAAACCCACAACCGCAAAACATCTGCACCATAAGCAGGTTGTTGTTTTTGGTTAGTCCCACCTTGAATCATCAATTGAGGGTCTACCACATTCCCCACAGATTTGCTCATTTTTCGTCCATTTTCATCCAAGACGAAACCATGAGTTAACACAGTTTTATAAGGTGCAATGCCATTAACCGCCACACTGGTTAACAAAGAAGATTGAAACCAACCCCGATGTTGATCAGAACCTTCCAAATACATATCCACAGGATAGCATAACTCCGGTCTTTGCTTCGCCACCGCTGCCCAAGAAGAACCAGAATCAAACCAGACATCCATTGTATCTGTACCTCGGCGGTAAGTCTTACCATTATTGCGATATGTTTCCGGTAATAACGCCTCTACCGACAACTCCCACCAAGCATCAGAACCCTTTTCGGCAAAAATAGCTTGAACGTGGTTAATCGTGTCCGCATTTAGCAAAACTTCCCCAGTTGCTTCATCATAAAACACCGGAATCGGCACACCCCAAGAACGTTGACGAGAAATACACCAATCGGATCTTTCTGCTATCATTGGCGTGATGCGGTTTTCACCTTGCGCCGGAATCCAACGCACAGATGAAATAGCCTTTAAAGCCTCCTCCCTAAATCCTGCCACAGAAGCAAACCATTGTTCAGTAGCGCGGAAAATCGTCGGTTTCTTCGTTCTCCAATCATAAGGATACTTGTGAGGATAAGCTTCCTCCTTCAACAGAGAACCAACTTCCTGCAAAGCGTCAATAATCGCTTGATTACCATCGCCCAAAACATTCAAGCCAGAAAACTTACCAGCCTCATCCGTAAAATTCCCACTATCATCAACAGGGGCAAGAATCGGCAAACCGTAACGCTGACCAACAATGTAATCCTCTTGACCATGACCAGGAGCAGTATGAACCAACCCAGTCCCCGATTCAGTAGTGATATAATCACCACCAATAACCACCGGACTTTCACGGTCAAAAAGAGGATGACGATAAATAGTACCTTCCAAATCCTGACCAGAGAATTTGACTTTTACCCTTAACTCACAATCCAACCTAGCAGCTAAACTTGCTACCAAATCAGCCGCAACAATCAGATATTTGCACTCTTTCCGCGCCTCTGCGTCTGGGTATGAAACCTCCACAACCCCATACTCCAACGCACCATTTACAGCCACAGCCAAATTACCGGGGATAGTCCAGGGGGTAGTAGTCCACACAGCCACGCCCAAATCAGGCAGGAACGGCTCTAAAACTGATTTTAATTGTTCCGTAACCTTCACCACCGGAAAAGCGGCGTAAATGCTGCGAGAAACGTGACCTTCAGGATATTCTAACTCAGCTTCAGCCAAAGCCGTTTTAGAACTAGGACTCCAATGCACTGGCTTTAAACCGCGATAAATATAACCTTTGAGGAACATTTCCCCAAATACGCCAATTTGCGCGGCTTCGTATTCTGGTTTTAAGGTTAAATAAGGATTTTCCCAATCACCCCAAATCCCATAGCGTTTAAAGCTTTCTCGTTGTTCATCAACCGTCTTCAGTGCAAACTCTTTCGCTTTTTGACGCAATTGCAAAGGTGTGAGATTTTGCCGTTCTGCCTGTTTCATATTTTGCAGAACTTTCAACTCAATAGGCAATCCGTGACAATCCCAGCCAGGAACGTAACGAATTTTACGACTTTTTAGCAATTGGTAGCGGTTAATAATATCTTTGAGAATCTTATTTAAGGCATGACCAATATGTAATTGACCGTTAGCATAGGGAGGACCATCGTGCAGTATAAATAATTCGCCGGGGTTGTTTTCAGCCAGTTGAGAATAAATGTTGTTTTCTGCCCAGAATTTTTGGATTTCGGGTTCACGCTTAATGGCGTTTGCCCGCATATCGAAGTTAGTCTTGGGTAAGTTGACGGTATCTTTGTATTTTCCAGTTTCGGTCACAGGTTCATGCCTAAATGTAGGTGTGCAGGTTATCCGATCAATTATAAATCGTAGGTTGGGTTGAGGAACGAAACCCAACAGCAGTTATGGGTATCTTGTGGTTAATTTTCGGTTTCACTTCGTTCTATCCAACCTACGGGAGCATAGGTAGAGAAAATGCCAAATAGTTTAGAACTGAAACTAGTTCTGTACAACCTTTTTAGCTATAAAATGTAAAACAATAATAAAACTACTTAAAATACATATTGACAACTTTTGTGAGATAAAGCTATATTGTCTGATATACAAATTTAGTCAAACGATGAATAATATGTTTGTACTATTGCATTGAGAGGAAAAAGCACGTGAGTTCTTTTAAGCAGCTCCCACTATCAGACCTTAGAGAGAGCTTGCCAAAGTTCAAGCGTCAAGTTCAGTTAGGGATGAAGAGAATTGCTGCTACCTATTATGGTCAAGTAGTTGCATTCTTAGTTCCTTTAAAGGATTTAGAACAAGCTGAAAAAGATGGCGCTATTAGTAAAAGTGAAGAAATGTCTTTATCAGATTTCCGACTACATCTAACGGAATGTTGGGAACGCTTACAAATGGATGTTGATTGTATTTATGTGACATATCATACGCGCAGAGCAGTTGCTTTTGTTAGCCCTCGTCTCACAAATTATCTTTCAATTCCAATTTCAGAAGTTGCTCATAAGCTTCTTGCCATAGATAGCGGTCTTATTCAAGTAGAAAGTTTACTCAAGGAAGAAATAATTCATGTTCAACATCAAAGCTGATTCGGAATTACAAAAACAGCTAAATAACCTACAAAAGTATTATCCTCCTGAAGTTCGTTTAGAGATCAATCACTTTATAGACATTCTCAAAAGAGATGGTCAATTTAGCAAAACAGATTTTTATGATGTTAATACGCATAAAATTTCTGGTTTATCTTGTAATTTGTTTTACAGATCCAACTTTGCAAATAAAGAGGTTTTAATAATTGCTATCAAACTGAAGCCAGCAGACATATTTAGACAGAGATTTAACATTCAGGATGAATGGGATGATAAGGATGTTATAGAATCTATTCCCCAGTACGATAAACCAGAAAAAATCGTTAAAGCTATCGAATTAATTCATCAAGGCATTCAAGATTCCTATGAATTAGGTTATCAATTAGGACATAGAGGTAAAGAAAAGAGATATATCTCTCGACATGGACAGTATGCAAAACACACTCTTGAGCAGCTTAAATTGATTACAAAGACACGCAAAGGCAACAAATGGATATTAGAAATTACAGAACAAGGAAGACGAATTGCTGAAGGAATTAATGATGATTTAAAACGAAGATTACTGTATGAAGCCATGTTACATTATCCTCCTGTTTGGCGAATTATTGTTGCTGTTTCAGAAATTGATAGTCAACTAAATGAGGACTTGATACTCAATGATGAGCTAGTTAAAAATTTAGTTTTTCCAGAAATATTAAGAGGTGCTGATACAAGTAATCGTCGTTCGCAAACATTAAAGAACTGGATTAAAAGTATTTCTATCTTTTTTGGAATGCCTATTCGTCTTCACAATCGCGGTATGCAGCTTACTATTCCAATGCTATATGCTGAAAATGGGTATAACAATGAAAACACAGAGGAAGACTAGAACATATGATTTTAAGAGCCAAGAGTTCATAGGCAAGAATGGTGAAAATATTCTTGATAAATGGCTTGGCTCTATTTATAGAATTTTAGATGTTTCCAGCATTAAAAAGTATCAAAAATCTGGAATAGACAGAATCTTGATGCGGCCAGATGGAAGCACTGTCAGCGTTGAATATAAATTTGACTTAGCTTCATCTAGAACAGGCAATTTATTTTTTGAAACTGTCTCTGTAGATAATAAAAATATTTCTGGTTGGGGATGGCTATCACAGGCTGAATACTGGATATTTTTACTACCAACGATGGAAGTATTAGTAGTTGAACCTGGAAAAATGAGAAATATGATTTGGTGTCATCGTTGGGAACTCCAAGAAAAGGAAATTCAGAACGTAGGCTACAAAACTTTAGGAATTCCTATTCCTTTATCTAAAGTGAGAGAAATTGCTTACTACACTGTTCAATTAGAGGAAAATTTTATATGAATGAAGTAATTGAGATACCCGTTAGTTTGACTTATTTTCAACTTCCTGAAGCTGTTCAAGCGCGGTTAAAATTTTTATTAGATCGTCAAGATGCTGGTGAAGAATTGACTTTAGCTGAAAGAAATGAAGCTGAAGGTTTAGTTGATTTGGCGGAATTTTTATCTTTGCTTTCCTTACGTTCTCAGCGTATCATGCGGGCGGGATAAATGGGTAAAATTCCAAATTCGCTACGTCAATTAGTTATCCAGCGTGCAAAAGATAGGTGTGAATATTGTTGTTTGTCTCAAGCAGGACAAGCTGCAACATTTCACATAGATCATATTATTCCGGTTGTGGCTGGTGGTGCAACAATATCTGATAATTTAGCTCTTGCTTGTGTGTCATGCTCACTTGGTAAATCTGCTAGACAAACAGTAACAGATCCAGAAACAAAAAAAGAAGTATCTATTTTTAATCCTCGTCAACAAGTATGGCAAGAACACTTTCACTGGGATGACGTGAGAGTACGCAAGAATTGAGAAGATCAATGGCAAAAAAAGCGATGGCAAGAACACTTTCACTGGGATGACGTGAGAGTAGTAGGATTAACAGCTACAGGAAGAGGAACTGTTGAAGCATTGAAAATAAATCGTGCGATGATGTTAGCAATTCGTGGAGAAGAGGAATTACTTGGCCGTCATCCACCATTATTCAGTAATACATTTAGAACTGACCATCATAGCTAAATGGTTTACCATAGTAATTTGTGTCTTTCTTGCTTTGCTTAGAATCAGACAGAATATCTAAATTGTCAATATTTTTAGTAACACGACGCAGTTGCTTTTCTCTTCCTCTATCTAACTGTCTAAGTTGAGACTTAACAATACAAGGATAACCTTTGAGAACTTGAAAGCCATTACTCCAACAAAATCCAGATTTTTCCTTATTTGAAGAATTGATACTGACACGCCCTACAGACATAGAAATTAATCTTTTTTGTAGTCTGTAGCGTATTTGATGTTTAGATTTTCTGACATGAGTATTAGTAGCAGTATTTGAATTATGTTTAGAATTGATAACCTTTAAAATTTGATTAGCTTCTTCAACTTGTTTTTTCAGTTCTTTTTCAATAGAAGATGGACGAATTCTAATCAAACCATCATAACGTACTTGATAACCGACAAAAGCAATCCAAGGCACTGCTGCATTTTCTTGTTTATTTGCCCAATAATAATGTCCTTGTTTATCGTTTGATTGAAACCATTCATTAGCAGTAGGAATAGCTACCTTCGTAAAAGAATAAGATTGCAAATACAATTCAAAAATCTCAACTGCCCTATTATCAACTACTTGACCATCACTTTCTAAACGTTTTTGAGCTTGATTAAAAGCTAGGCGTGCCTGATCATGATGTACACAGTCAAAAAACCCTTTAATGTCACATTCAGCAACCCAAAGAAATTGATTATCATAATTGGCTTTGTAATCAATTAAATCTTTGATAGCTTTATGGTGGTTGAGCTTATTTTTACGAAAAGCATAAGAGTGTGGTTGAAAAGATTTATCAAAAATATCAATCAGATATTTAGCACATTGTCCAATAATAATTCTATGGTTTAACTTGTAGTTGGCAATAGGTCTATATTCATGATTACTTTTAGGTTCTTTTCTATAGAAATCTATGTGAGGGGTTTCAATTTTAAAGTTTTTATCTTGTAATGCGGCATAGCTTATATCCTCAATAAATTGGTTGAGCCGCATTAACCAAGGTTCTTCTTGAAACTTAGCAGAATTTCGCTTTTGAATTATAGTTTGCTCTATTGCCCACGCATTAAATTGAACACTGCTTTTATACTTCTTTCTTTCATCAGATTTTGGACGTATCCACTGTTTACGCGGAGGCATCAGGCTACATATTAGAGTTTCTTCAGGCTTCGCTCCTTCTTCTGGCTTTTGTACAAAGGTGGATATGTTATATAAAAATTGTTTATCATGTCGCTTATTGGCTATTTCAGCACGATAATGACAGAGTAATCTAATAATATGGCTGTCAGTAAAATAGTTTGAAAGTGACATTGAGTAACCACAGAAATATATTTATTTGTAATAAATAGGTAGTAGATTAGGCAGGGAGTTTTAGGGTATGTAAGCCCATGAAAACCTCTCTTAGCATTGTAACCACTTACCTTATCTAACTGTAGTCTCTATCTCTATGTGGTTGAGATAGTAGTCCAATTTTACCAGTCACTACTGAATTCTATATCTATTACTAGATGTTATATTCAGACCTACCAAATCTACTGCTACTTAAAATAACACATTATTCCGAATGTGCCAAGAGTTAATTTAATATTATATTATTGTAACAATCTATTACAATAGATTATATTTCGTGTTATCTACTCATTGCCAATATCATCATCAAAAATAATTTCCTCCCCCGCACCCCACATCATGTCATACATACCTTGACGCACAGCGCGATGAAAACTGGAATATTCCCAATCCTTTGGTGCTGTTACCAAACCATGTTTCACAGGATTATAATGAATATATTCAATGTGATTTTGAAAATCACTTTCATCTCTAATTAAATGTTCCCAAAAACGATATTGCCAGATAGCCCGTTGCTTTTTATTTTTTCTAGATGCAGATATATTTTCTGGTGAAATAGTTTCACATTTACGACTAAAATAACTTTTAATTAACCGCCAACGGGTAGAAAAATCATGATCATTTTCTGGTAATGTCCAAATACAGTGGAGATGATCAGGTAAAATAACAACAGCATCTATAATAAATGGATGTTTCTGCGTTACATAACCAAAAGCATCTCTTAATAAAGAAACATTTTTTGGTAAACATAATATTTTTTGTCTTTTCTCTGTCACGACTGTAAAAAAGTATGTTCCTCCTGCCACTTTGGCGCGGCGATATTCCATACTATAAATATCCTGTGAATAAAGTTGTGTTTTATGATCTTAATTTTACCCCGTAGGTTGGGTTGACGTATGTTACCCAACATTAATTATCATATCCTGATGGGTGATTTTGGGTAAGTTGACAGTATCTTTGTATTTTCCAGTTTCGGTTACAGTTTCATGCCTAAATGTAGGTGTGTAGGTTATCCGATCAATTATAGAAAATGGTATGATTGTAGGACAGGGTGATTGCTATCTTAATCAGTTATTTGATAGTCATATTTATTCATAGATTGAGGAAATATCAATGGTAATTGTAGAAAAGCTAGATATTATTAAAGATACCAAATTGAATTGTTACTCAGTAGTTGTACAATTTACAGTAGGAGAATATTTGAATATGGTAAAACTTGCATCCTATCAAGATGACGACATAGAAGGTTATTTTAAATCAGGAAAAGATTTATTTAGTAGTCAACCAGCTTGTGTTGGTTTTGTAACTGCGATCGCTTTAACAATATTAGGTAGACCTGGAAATGAATATACAGCAGAAAAGCAAAATCAAAAATGGCAGGAAATAAAAATAAATGCTGATAGGCTCTTGCAAAAATTATCAAATTTAAATAACCAACAAATAGGAGAATTTTTAGATTTTTTTACTTATATAAAATCACCCACAATAGACTTATGACACTAACCCTCAGCTTACCACCAGAATTAGAACAGTATTTAACACAGCAAGCACAACAGCAAGGACTTTCTGTGGAAACTTATACATTACAATTACTACAAAAATCTATTTTCCAATTAGAGAAAAATTCATCTCTTGAAGAAACACCCACAGAAATTGTCATTGAAGGTATTCATCAGGGAATAAAAGAAGCATTAAGTGGACAAACTATACCCCTTTCACAAATGTGGGAAGGAATAGATGCAGAATAATAATGAACCACTACTAATTGAAATTGCTCTTACTCCTCGTTTTCAAAGGGATTTAAGAGAACTGGCTAAACGCTATCGTTCAATTCGTAGTGATGTTCAACCTTTAATTGATCAACTACAAGCAGGTGAAATTCCTGGAGATAGAATTGCGGGAATTAAATATCAAGTTTTCAAAGTTCGTATTAAAAATAGTAACATTCAAAAAGGAAAAAGTGGAGGATATAGGGTGATTTATTATCTGAAAAATGCTCAAGGAATTATACTCACTACAATTTATTCTAAATCTGATCTGACAGATGTGAGTAATGAAATAATTGAACAAGCAATAGCTCAATATGAAGAAGGAAAGACAATTCTAGATGACTAAAAGTATGCCCCAATTACTAGACGTAGTAGCATTAACAGTGGATTTACCTGAATATAACTTGTTACGTGGTCAAGTTGGTACAATAGTTGAATTATTAGCCGATGGTGCTGCGTTTGAAGTAGAATTTAGCGATCGCAATGGACAAACTTATGAATCTGTTGGGTTGCGTCTAGAGCAAATTATGGTGTTACATTTTGAGCCAGTATCACCTAATTTATTGCCGGAAATGGTTACAGCATAAATAACTTTTTCACAGTTCAATTTGCCTTTGCAACTCTAGTAATCCTTGTTCTTCAATCTCATGATCGAGCTTTTGTAAAAGTATAGTTTCTCCAGCATTCGCAATACCAGCAAATTGCATAAAATCTACATTTTTTCGATGCAATAATTGTTGACGCTGTGCTAATTGCTGGAAAATCAGTTGAGCAATTTCATTCTGTTCATCTTCAGGTAGCCGTGAGACGACAGCATAAGCTTGTTGTAAGAGATTAGTCATAGTTTTTTGTCGCCATTATCAAAAATTTTGGTAAGTTGATAAAACTAGATTCATTTTATCACAAACATTTTATCTTTCATAAGAAAACTTTATTTTTTATTACCTATAAATATATTTTAAATAAAGTTGTGTATTATGATCTTGATATTACCCCGTAGGTTGATACAAGAAAACCCGACCCAGTAAAATCATGGAAATATCCGGTTATATTTGATCTTCATCCCCAAAAAATTAATGATGAACAAAGCGATCGCAACAGGTGTAAGATCAGTATCAGAAAGTTATACAAAAGTTCTATGAAAAATACTTGGATAGCCAGTATTCCCAAAATGAGCGCAAATTGTTGGTATTCCTTAATCTTGTTAACCACAACACCCACCTTAATTACTGCCACTGCGTTCATTTCCACAGCAACACCACTCAAAATTGCCCAAGTCAACACAGACATTAAAATTGATCGTCCCCTCCTTAACATGAGTAGTCAAGGTGAACGAGTTACCGAACTTCAAGCCGCTTTGAAACTTTTAGGATTTTATTCGGGTGCTGTAGATGGTAAATATCAACAGAGTACAGTCATTGCTGTTGCCCAATTTCAACAAGCTGCCGGTTTAAACTCCACTGGTAATGTAGATAAGATCACATGGCAAAAACTATTTCCCAGCCCATCAAATATTACCGCTACCACAGCTAAAGCCAGTAGTTTTACAACTGTTCCCACCCAACCTGCAAGAGTTACAAAACCACCAATTACCAAACGCCCAACCACCAAAAATCCACAAAATACCAGCATTCAACCCACTCCTCCCAATCAACAAATGCCCGGTATCCAATATACTGACGAAGGGTGGCCAATTTTGCGTTTACGCATGAGTGGTGCAGAAGTGATTAAATTGCAAAAACAACTACAAAATTTGGGGTTTTTAAATGGTAAAATAGATGGATATTTCGGACTATCCACAGAGGCCGCAGTCAAAGCGGCACAAATCCGTTATGGACTAAAACCTGATGGTGTAGTCGGTGCTGGTACATGGAAAGTTTTCTTAAAACGCACTTCCCCATAACATTAAACTATGAAGCACTTTATTTTAACTTGGCTTGGTACTGCGGTAGCATTGTTAATTACCTCTAAAATTGTCCCCGGAATTATACTCACAAGTTTTTCTGCTGCTTTAATTGCCGCTATTGTCATTGGTTTAGTCAATGCCATTATTCGGCCAATTTTGCAGATTTTAGCATTTCCCCTCACCTTAATAACTTTAGGTTTATTTACCCTAGTGATTAATGGTTTAACTCTATGGTTTGCCAGTGCCATAACTCCTGGTTATGGTTTTGAAATTCGGGGTTTTATTCCAGCTTTTTTAGGTTCAATTGTTCTATCAGTTGTCTCTGGTATTATTAACCAAATAGTTAATGTCGTTGACTAAATATTAGTTTTTCATCACTTTTAGCCACAGCTACTGTTACTGCTCCTATTTCCCCTGATAATCGGAAAATCTGTTTAGGAACTAATAATGTTATTTCCGCAGATGTGATTTCCGAAGCTGCAAGAATAGCTGAAGCCTCGGCTACACTAGATGTTCCCAGTAATTTAGTAATAGTATTATTAG
This sequence comes from Aphanizomenon sp. CS-733/32, assembly GCF_028330045.1. Taxonomy (NCBI): domain Bacteria; kingdom Bacillati; phylum Cyanobacteriota; class Cyanophyceae; order Nostocales; family Aphanizomenonaceae; genus Aphanizomenon; species Aphanizomenon sp. CS-733/32. The sequence continues at coordinate 22,077 of NZ_JAQMSE010000040.1, read as the reverse complement.
GATGGGGAACAAGTACACTATTTAAAAGTTCAGCACTAAAGACTTTTAAAAGTAACTTTTCTAAGTTACAAAATTCTAATAAACCAATTTCTGAGGCTTTTTTATCAATAGTTGCAATTCCCGATATTTCACTGTATATAAGTTGGTATTCTTGAAAAACTTGTTTAATTGCAGTATTAATTAGTTGCTGAGAAACCCCCTTTTGGCAACCAATTCCCACCCATAATTTTCTTTTTTCTGCCACATTATCCACTTTGTTTTTTAATATTGATTGATTCTTTGTACAGATTACAAGGATTTTTTCGTAATTTTGATGTTAAATTTACGTTTACTAGAAGGTGAACCCCTTCCCGAACCGCAAGTTTTAGGCAAGTCTTTGAAAGTCGCGTAATTTTTACATTGATGTAGGTTGGGTTGAACAAAATGAAACCCAACATTGATTAATTACAGCTTCAATAAATAACAGTTCTTAAACAATCTTTGATAAAATCAATGATGATCTTAAAATCAACAAAATCCTCAGCCTTTCTTCTTTCTTCACAAATCCATTTACAAAATTTCATTTTTTGAAATTCTTGAATTTCGAGACATGATCCAAAAACTTCCTACAATGTTTTGAGGATACTCTTCAAGTAATGATATTGCCCTCATACAATTAGTAATGCCAATTTCAGGTAAATGTAGTGTCATTGTCAAAAGTCCTAGTAAAAATAAAAATGTGATTTTATCCCATTAAACAACAAAATCAAACAAATAATGCGCCATTTTCAACTTAGAACAAGCGGGAATTTCCACATGGAACACTCGAAATGTAGAGATTTATCTAGGTAGTAATTAATTCTGTAGTTGAAGAAAGAACGATAGAATTTGATTCCATTAAACAACAAAATCAAACAAATAATGCGCCATTTCCAACTTAGAACAAGCCGGAATTTCTACCTCTCTTCCTGACCTATCTAAAAACACCGCTTGATTATTATCACTACCAAAACCACTATCAACTTCATCAATAGGATTTGCGACAATTGCATCTAATTTCTTTCTTTGCAATTTCTCTTTTGCAGGTGTAATAATATCCCCGGTTTGTGCTGCAAAACCAATTAAATATTGATGGGGTTGTTTGCGATTTCCCAGTTCAGCGACAATATCCGGTACTGCTGCTAGAGGAAGATTTTCGGGGAGCGATCGCTTGGGCAATTTTTCGCTACTATAATCTCTAGGCTTTACGTCTGCAACTGCGGCTGACATGATAATGATATCTGCATTGGTTAAATGCTTGAACATCTCCTGCTGCATTTCCTCCGCACTCACAACCGCAATTGCTTCTACTCCCAAAGGTACATTCCAACTCCCCGGACAATGGACTAATATTACTTTTGCGCCTCTGTGCAGCGCTGCCTGTGCCAATGCTAAACCCATTTTACCAGTTGAGGGATTGCCAATAAATCGCACCGGATCTAAATATTCTCGCGTTCCCCCAGCACTGATTAAAACCTGTTTCCCAGCTAAATCTCTGATTCCTTGGGTGTGTAATAAAGATTGAATATAAACAAATATTTCTGCGGCTTCTGCCATTCTACCAGTACCAATGCGATCGCACGCCAATAAACCAGAACCAGTTTCCAGACCATAAAATCTACCATCTGTCAATAACTGTCGCCAATTTCTTTGTACCGCCACCTGTTCCCACATATCCGTATTCATTGCCGGTGCTAACAACACGGGACAGGTAGAAGCGAGAACCGTATTTGTTAGTAAATTATCCGCCATACCATAAGCTAACTTAGCCAAAGTATTAGCAGTTAAGGGCGCAATCACAATTAAATCAGCCCATTCACCCAATTCAATATGCAATGGACGCTGATAAATTGGTTGCCAAAAATCATCATCAGTATAAGCTTGATGACGGGATAAAGTACCTAAAGTTAAAGGAGTAATAAATTCTTTGGCAGATTTAGTCAGGACAACTCGCACTTCTACGTCAGACTGAAATAATTTAGAGACTAATTCACAAACTTTGTAAGCGGCGATACCACCACTTACAGCAATGAGGACTTTTTTAGTTAGATTTGTAGATAATCGCATTATATCTTTCTTCTATTTAATACTTCTTTAGGGACTGGAGGATCTTTAACTTGATCTTCAGGAATTGGAAACCCATGATAAGTTGGATAACCTTGTTCATCAAAAGCATCATCTGAATGAAATACATAGAATTGATCTGTTTCCTTGTGATATCCATAACGTTTTTTACTATTTTTATTACTACTACATACAGAACTATTTAGAACTTTTTGAGCTTCTTCATCTTTTAAATCCATAGGAGTAACTTCTTCCCCTTTTTTCCCTTTTTTCCAATGCTTCACAAGATCATGTTTGTCAGAAGAAACTTTATAACGAGGACATATTTTTCTAGCCTGTTTAATTTCAGTTAAATTATTGATTATTCGAGTTTCTTTGGAATTTGTACCATCTTGAAATTCAACTTCAATGTTTTCTTAGTTATCAAATCCTCTTTAGCTCTCTTAAAAAGTGCATCTTGTCCAGTACCTATAGATACTAAATCACCGTTTAATACTAAACCAACTCTATCTAATAAATCATCCTGCAAACAAGATTGACGTAATAGTAATAGAGATTGCAATACAGACGATTTGCCAGTGCTATTTAAGCCTGTCAGTAGAGTTAATGGCTTTAAAGAAAAAGACTGATTTTCAAATGGTTTAAAATTTTTTAAAGTTAAAGAACTTAGCATGATAAAACCTCTTGAACTATTTGATTAATTTTTTCAAACCGATATTTAACTTTATTAGCAGCTTGAGATATAGATTTATTAAAATCATTATCTTCTTGTATCTTTTGGATGAACTTTTCTTTTAATACTTCTTTTTGATTAATCAATATATCAATTTCTTGTGAGTTTAATTTACTTAAAGTAACTGACCATGCTTCAAAAAGAGATTTATTAACAGGAGAACTTGATGATTTACGAAAAGCAGTATTTCCAAAAATATTGTAAGCTGCTTTCATTGCTATAGTAAACTTATTGACTATGGTTTCTATCAAATTATAGTCTATTGTATTTAGTTGATTTATAGCTTCATTCAAAAAGTATTTCCGTCCTTTCTTTTCTGGATAGTCTTCATAAGTAGTTAAATAAAAAGCTAAAAAACCAAGTATAAATTCATGGTCATCCATACGTTTCTTTTTCTTTTTACTTAGATTTATTACTCTTTTAAATTCTGGTAAATTAGCAAGATTTTTGAGGATTTTTATCGGTTTACCCGGATTCATAGCTTGACGGAGTTCTTGAGGATTAAGAGGTAATCCTCCTGTGTTAACTCTTTCAAAAATATTATATTTGACTTCTTTAGGAGTTCCAGGTTCAATTAAATAAACTGTTAATTCTGTTTCATCTATTCGTCTTTGATAATGACGAGGTAAATCATTATATTTTTTGTTGTTTAAATCTGTAAGATATTGCAAGTCAGTTAATGTGAGTTCTTTATCAAGAATAAATTTTTTAAACGTATGAATTCTTTGTAAACCATCTATAATAATCCATTTATCATCATCTGTTGCATCTATATAAAATGCTGGTAGTGGAATCCGAATTAAAAGAGATTCAATTAAGCGACTTTTAGCTTTAGTAGTCCAAATATCAGATTGTCGCTGAAAATCAGGAGCTAAGTCAATTTCATCATATTCGATTCTTTTTAGCAACAGATCCATTGTCATCGGTTTAGTTTTAACCCTAATTTTGGTGGGATCAAATGGTTCTAAACTTTCATCATCATCTTCTTGAAAATTAAAATCATCATCCGAATTATCTTCTCGATCTAATAATTCCATCTGTTGATCATTGAGTTTATTTGTTACCATTATGACAAATACTCCTAAAAATTTACTTAGGCAGAATTTAGATATATTAAATCATAATACCAGACAAATTATCTGAACATTGATTGAATATAATTTCCAACTACTTATAAACAGTAATCTCACTTAGTATTAAAAATTTTATTAAATTGGCTATCGCAGCAAAACGCATCTAAATTAAATGATGCAAGCAAAATCAGGATTTAGCATGGCTAAACCCTGAGCGGCTCCTGAATTTTTCCCTACAATGTTTAAGCTTCGTCGTAAGCTTCTAAATCTAAGAGGTGGATATAGGCTTCAACTAACTCTGGACGCTGAAAAGCGATCGCCCGCAATAGATGCCAATCATTTAAACCCTCAAAAGCATTACTATAATTATCTAATTCCAGACGTGTAGCCAAATCTTTTACCTCTGTTGCCGTCATAGCAGAAATTTCTGTTTTGGAAATGCTTAGAGTTTTCATAATGCTTGCCCCTCCCTTTTGCAGCGCTTAAATTCAGCTTAGGGTGGAGTTGTTTCCACCTGTTCTATCTTACTCATGAATGAGCATTAAATTTGTAAAAATTCTTGTGATTTTTACCAGAATTTGGAAAATTTTTGTAACTAAACCTAACCAATTGTGTTAAGAACAAAAGTTCGTAGCACTTCTAACATTTGTAAATTAATTTCATGTCCCGTTGCAAATTCATGATACTCCACAGCTACGCCTAGAGATTGTGCCATTTCTCTCGACTTAATCGCCGCTTGCAGAGGGACTACCTCATCCCTTGTCCCGTGCATGATTAATGTCGGCGGAAAATTGCCTTGATTCAGCGTTGCCACAGTAGGATGTAAATAGCCACTTATCACTACTAATCCAGCCAAGGGTAAGCCTAATCCTACATCTAAAGTCATCGCCCCACCTTGAGAAAATCCGCTCAAAATTGTGCGTGATAACGGTACGCCTGTATTACTTTCTAAAGAGAGCAACCAATCTATCAGTAATTGTTTACTTTCATTTAATCCATCATACATATTTTCTGTCCGCAGGTCATACCATGCCTTACCTGTATCAGTATAGGGATAAGGATAGGGCGCATTAGGGAGGAGAAACTCATAATCAGGTAAATTGACATAAGGAATCAAAGATGCCACATCTTGGGCATTTGCGCCCCAACCATGTAAAGTGACGATTAAAGCATCTGGTGTTTTTCCTGCTGGTGGAGAAACTCTGATGAAGTCTAATGTTTGAGTCATAGGTAATTGAGTTAAGAATTAATGCAGATACAGTATACCGCGTCTTAATCCAGTACACATTTCCTAACTTTTTTCGTTGTTCTGGAAGTTTTTCTATTTTGCTGTATTCACACAGTGATGTTGCATAATGACGGCATGAATTATGTTTCGCGCCAAGAGGCAAAGAAGCAAACACGCAAAGTTTAATACTAATTTAATGTGAGGTTGCACAGAATTATGAAATCCCTAAATTCATCTATCTTTGTCTGCGTTTATCTGCGGTCAATAAATCCCGAAATTTTATTCTATGCAGCTTCATCTTAATTTACACTCTCCCTTATGGTATATATTAAATAGGGAAGTAAAATAAAAAAATAATATGGGGATGGGGATATGGTGACATTAAATATTGATGATTTACAAGAAGTTGATAAATTTCGTAATTTACAATTAACATTACGCGATCGCTGGCAAACTAGCGAATTATTCGACAATAGTGAAGCGGATATTTTAATTATTCCTTCCTTGAGTATAGATCAAGAAGAATTACTCAAGATAGAAGGATGTGAGCATTATGAAGAAAGATTACTTTTTTCATTAATGCGGTTAAGAAATCCCCGGACTAGGTTAATTTATGTGACATCAATGCCACTGCATCCCAGTATTATTGATTATTATTTACAACTACTTCCGGGCATTCCTTTTTCCCATGCTCGTCATCGCTTATTATTACTTTCTACCTATGATGCTTCTTTAAAACCCCTCAGTCAAAAAATATTAGAACGGCCTCGGTTATTGGAAAGAATTCATAAAGCTTTGCGGTTAGATAAGGCTTTTATGGTATGTTATAATTCTACTTTTTGGGAAGCGCAATTATCTTTAAAGTTGGGTGTACCTTTATATGCTGCTGCACCAGATTTGCAAATTTGGGGAACAAAGAGCGGCAGTAGACAGATTTTTCAAGAAAGTAATGTCCCCCTTCCCGACGGTAGTGAGTTAGTTAGAAATTGCAAAGACTTAGCCAATGTTGCGGCTGATTTGTGGGAACGTCAACCGACATTACAAAGAATGGTAATTAAGTTGAATGAAGGTTTTTCTGGGGAAGGGAATGCACTGTTAGATCTACGGGAAATAATGGATGTTGCACCGGGAAAAGCTGATCATAGTCAAAGAGTAACAGCAATTAGCGATCGCTTCCAGCATTTACGTTTTCAATCTTTACAAGAAACCTGGGCAAATTTTTCTCGACGCATTCCTGAATTGGGGGCAATTGTAGAAGCTTTTATCGAAGGAGAAATCAAATATTCACCCAGTGTCCAAGGCAGAATCACACCTAACGGAGAAGTGGAAATTCTTTCTACCCATGACCAAATTTTGGGCGGACCTGACGGACAAATTTATATAGGTTGTCGCTTTCCTGCGAATACAAATTATCGTTGTGAATTACAGGAATTAGGTTTAAGAGTTGGAAATAAATTAGCGGCAAAAGGAGCTTTAGAAAGATTTGCCGTTGATTTTGTCACTGTAGATCAAGGTGATGGTAAATGGGATATTCAAGCTATTGAAATTAATCTTCGCAAAGGAGGAACAACCCATCCATTTATGACGTTAAAATTATTAACTAATGGTCGTTATGATTTATCCACTGGATTATTTTATAGTCAACAAGGCAGACCTAAATATTATATTGCCACAGATAATTTACAAAAACCTAATTATCAGGGATTATTACCTAATGATTTAATGGATATTATCGCTCACCACAGGTTACATTTTGATAGTGGCACAGAAACAGGTACAGTTTTTCATCTTATGGGTTGTCTTTCCCAGTTTGGTAAATTAGGATTAACCAGTATTGGTGATTCACCCCAAGAAGCAGAAGATATTTATCACAAGGTTATTGAAGTTCTTGATCAAGAAACCAGTGGTGATCATAATAATCATTCTATCTTTACTGATTATAATTTTCCCATGACTGGGGATGGATATAGTTGTTAAATCAAATATAAAACTCAGCTTGATATTCCTGATGCTCTATTCCTCTATCAATCAAGCATCAGGAATATTCACAAAATTCTGATGTCAGGATATCATCTCCGGTAGGAAACAGTTATACCCGGAGATAGAGCAAACTATTATAAATTTATTCAGTTGTGATCTTATTTGGGTTTAATAAGGTAGGAAAAGAGTTTTTCCGCCGCACTGGAGAGGAAGAGAGTAATCAATTTTTGTTTATCTTGCTGGCCTTATTTTTGGCATCTGTAGGAGCGCAAGCGATTGGGATTGAAAAAATTGTTGGTGCGTTCCTGGCAGGTTTAGCAGTCAATGGCGTTTTGGGAAATAGCCCCGTTAAAGAAAAGGTAGAGTTTGTGGGTAGTGTTCTGTTTATCCCTTGTTTCTTTGTGGACATGGGATTACTAATTGATATACCTGCGTTTATCAAAACTCTCAGTTCAATTACTTTAACTGTGGCAATTGTCGTGGCACTGATTAGCAGTAAATTTGTGGCGGCCTTTCTAGCTAAAACATTATGCTAGTTTAGTGATAATGGGTTGGGGAAATACCAGGAATTTCCGCGCCCGTTTATTTGGTAGTCTCATTGATAAGGTTTTCTGGTCTTCTCATTGTCCGGTAGCGGTAACACGCCTGTTAAAAAGTCCGACAGAAATCAGACGCATTCTTGTTCCTGTTGGTGACTTAATGAGGGTGACTATTGGGACTATCAGATTTGCCCAAATTTTAGCTGATGCTAATCAAGCTGAGGTTGTGCTTTTGCACGTGAACGATGCCTACCGCAGTCCCAGCCAACGCTTAATAGCTGATGAGCAGGTTACACATTTCACATCTCAATTGTCTGATATTGCTAATCAAGGCAACTTACAAGTCAATACAAGTATTTTAACAATTGTTGGTGATGATATTGCCAAAGTCATTATTGAGCAAGCGCAGGCATTTGACTTAGTGGTTTTGCGTTCTGTCCGCTATCGCACCGCTGGAGGATTAGCCGTTAGTGAAGTGACAACCCAAGTGATTAACAATTTGAAATGTTCGATTGTCATGCTGGGAGAACCTCAATAATACCTGTAATTCCCTCCTCTGACCCAAAAAAAGGCTCGATATTTGGGACAAAGACTAATGGCAATGGCCAGTTAGAGTTATTTAGACGAATATCTAGAACTAAAGTGAAATAGACGCTAAAATCGATCCAGCCTTTGTATTTTCGTGGTTTTGACCCAGATAACTCAGAGTGCGGTTCACTGCATAAATCCCCATTGTCAACGTCCTTATCCTCAACCTTGGGGAAACAAATTCTGTAACAGTTGTGGCACACCGCTGCATCTGTTAGACCGCTATTTCTCTCTTAAACCTCTCGGTGCGGGGGGATTTGCCCAAATTTACACAATTTGGGATGAAAAGACACAGACAGAAAAAGTGCTAAAGGTGCTAGTCGAAACCTCACCCAAGGCGCTGGAATTGTTCATTCAAGAAGCGGAAGTTTTAAGTAGTTTCCGCAGTTTTGGCGTGCCTAAAGTTGAGGCTGATGGCTATTTTCAAGTTAACTTAATTAATCCTAAACCCCATCAGTTACCTTGTTTGGTGATGGAAAAGATTAATGGCTACACTTTAGAGGAAGTATTAATAAATTATCCTCAAGGTTGTTCCGAAGATTTGGTAGTCGGTTGGTTTATTCAAGCTGTATTGATTTTACAGGAGTTACATAAACGCCAAATTATTCACCGCGATATCAAACCTTCTAATTTGATGTTGCGGACTTCCACACCAGTATCTCCTGCCAAAAGTGATCAATTGGTGCTAATTGATTTTGGTGGTGCTAAACAATTTAGTGGGTCAGTTTTGCGAATGCACCCCACTTCTACACGCTTGTACTCTGCCGGCTATAGTCCCCAAGAACAAATTCGCGGCCGTAACATTGGACCATCGGCAGATTTTTATGCCTTGGGACGGACAATGATTCAACTACTTACCGCCAAATATCCATCCGAATTGGAAGATAGTTTAACTGGAAAATTGCGTTGGCGGAATTATCGGCAGATTAAACCAGATTTAGCAGATTTAATTGATGAAATGGTGGAAGATGATGTGCGGTTACGCCCAGCCAATGCAGCTATTATTCATAAACGGTTATTAAGTATCGCCTCGTCCTCTCCACAGCCAGGTTTATTTAGCAGTACAGGTAAATCTGTTGTCCAATCAATCACTGAATTTACCCAAGCTATAAGTAATACTACTTTATTAATAATTCAGGGAATATACAAATTTTTATCCGCTTGTTTGGCGACTATTTGGGTAATGATGTTGACGATTATCTGCGCGGGAATCGGCACAATAACAGGGTTTTTCCTAGCTTATCATACCAGTTTAGGCGATCGCTGGCTAGAATTACTAACCTATCCATTACCAACATTAGTCGAAAAACAACCTTATATAGCCGCAGAAAGTATAGTTTATGGTTTTGCAGGTTTAGGAACAGGTTGGGGATTAACCTTATCAGGCTGTTTTGGGCAAAAGCGGCGGTTTCTGATCACAGCCTTAATGGGCTTAATTGGCTACAGTTTAGGCTGGGTAGCTTGTCAATTCATCACCACTCCAAATCCGGCGGAAAGCTTAGTCACATGGATTTTAATCTCACTTCCCCTATTAACCCTTGGTTTAGGTCTTCGCAGTCATCAAATCGCCTACGCAGTCATTGCAGGTTTAGGAAGCGCCAACCTCATAGCCATTCTCGTGCGTTTAGGATTAGGACTAAATTTATTCCATTTTTCCAGTCAACCACAAGGGCTGGATATATTTTCACCCATAGGTTTTTTTAGTTTAGTGAGTATCTTAATCAGCTTTTCCCTGAGTATAAGCCATTACCTAATTGTCCCTGGCTTACGCTGGCTAGGTTGGCGATAAGGAGAAGTCAGGAGTCAGGAGTCAGGAGTCAGGAGTCAGGAGGAAGAAAAAAGAAGAATAGTTTTCACCAATAACCACTGACCACTGACTACTGACCAAAAACACAGATACCCCTAGTTCATTTTTGTTGTGAACCAGAGGTATCTCATAACTAGTAGACTATAAATGTTTCGGTATAGTGAAGTTGAAACTAATATACACCCTTTATTCCCATTTGCATAGTTCTGTAATAACAATTTATTTAAGTTTTGTATATTTTTAATTATTCCTTCATATTTAAGACTGATTAAACCAGCAAATATACTGTCATCTTGCTAAAATCAGCAGTATTCTAGCAAAAAACACCGTGCAACTTAGCCAGTGCGGAACTTAATACCTGAAATTAAGTTAATCTGAAGCTTATTTGCTGAAAATATTGAAACATTGAACATGGAACGCACTATTTCATTTTTAGGCATTGGCGTTTTTATTAGTATATCCTACGCCCTGTCCGTGAACCGTCAAGCCGTGCGTTGGCGGACAGTCGCCTGGGGATTGGGGTTAGAATTTATTTTAGCTATAGTCATTCTCAAAACCCCTTGGGGTTTGCACTTATTTAAATCCTTGGGAAATATAGTTGGTAACTTTTTAGCCTTTTCTGATGTTGGTGCAAAATTCGTCTTTGGTGAAAACTTCAAAGATCATCTGTTTGCTTTTCAAATTCTCCCCACAATTATCTTTTTCTCATCATTTATCAGTATTCTTTATTACTATGGCATTTTGCAAAAGGTTGTCAATGCCCTAGCATGGTTGATGATGAAAACCATGAAAACATCAGGTTCTGAATCTTTGTCCTGTGCGGGAAATATCTTCTTGGGACCAACAGAAGCAGCACTCATGGTCAAACCTTACCTAGCAAACATGACAAAATCTGAATTGCACGCCGTCATGACAGGTGGTTTTGCTACCATTGCCGGGGGTGTACTAGGTGCTTATCTGTCCTTTGGGATTCCGCCTGAGCATTTAATTGCGGCTTTCTTTATGACTTCTCCCGTTGCTTTAATAGTATCAAAAATCATGTATCCAGAAACAGAAGTATCGGAAACTACGGAAAAAGTTAATATAGATATCAAAAATAATTATGTTAATTTCCTTGATGCAGCCACCTCTGGGGCAATTGATGGCGTAAAATTAGCAGTTAACGTTGGAGTCATAATAATTGCTTTTTTGAGTTTATTAGCTGCTGTGAATGCTAGTTTAAGTTGGTTGGGAAATTTGGCAGGTTATCCACAATTATCTTTAGAAGGGATGTTATCTTTAATTATGTTTCCTGTAGCCTGGTTAATGGGTATACCTTGGGCTGACTGTGGACAAATTGGAGCATTATTAGGTAAAAAGACGATTCTTAATGAATTTATCGCCTATTTGGATTTGGGAGAACTGATTAAGAAACAAGAAATTTCTCAACGTTCAGCTATTATTACTACCTATGCCTTATGTAATTTTGCTAATATTGGCTCAATTGGCATTACTATTGGAGGGATGACAGGAATAGCACCCAACCGCCAACAAGACTTAGCCCGTATGGGTTTAAGGACAATGATTGGCGGATTACTGACAGGTTTTATTACTGCGGGAATTGCGGGAATTTTGATTTAGAAATAATTGAAATTACAGGATTTAATGTAGGGGTAGCGCCCCCGTGCCTACCCCCTTCTTATGGAGGTACAAGAACCACCTCATCGCTTGTGGGAAGGGGCTATGATAGATTTTATTCAAGTGCATACCGCTATAGGTTGAAAATAAACTATGAAATTGGCAGCAATCAATTCTATCAAAACATCAATTAGAGTTATGATTTTGGGTGTTTGTTTGGTTGGAGGTAATGTTTTTGCCCAAACATTATCACTTTCTCCAAACTTGATTGGTTTTGATACCCCTGAAGGTGAAAAATTATTAATTGCCAGTAAATCAAACAATGATTTTTTTCCACTAAGTACACAGTTTGTCACCCAAATTAATCAGGCATATTGTGGCGTTGCTAGTATGGTTATGGTGTTAAATAGTTTGAAAGTTCCTGCCCCAGAAGCACCACAGTATAAGCCATTTAGGGTATTTACCCAAGATAATTTTTTTAGTAATGCAAAAACTAAAACTGTGGTAAATCCTGAAGTTGTTGCCCGTCAAGGTATGACTTTAGATCAGTTAGGAGGATTATTGGCAAGTTATGATGTGCGGGTTAAGGTGTATCATGCCAGCGGGACAAATTTAGCAGAGTTTCGCAAGTTAGCAGCAGAGAATTTAAAGCAACCAGGAAATTTTATTATTATTAACTATTTACGTAAAGAAATTGGTCAAGAACGAGGTGGACATATTTCACCTTTAGCTGCATATAACGAGTTAACAGATAGATTTTTAATTATGGATGTTTCGCGCTATAAATATCCACCTGTTTGGGTAAAAACAGCAGATTTATGGAAAGCAATGAATACTGTTGATTCAACATCAGGGAAGACGCGGGGGTTTGTATTGGTGAGTAAGAATAATTGATGTTTATCTACAGGGAATAGGGAATAGGGAATAGGGAACAGGGAAGAGGTTTTGGGAAACTTTACTTTTTGTTACATATTTCGGTTTTTTCCCGTTCATCTACTTACCTTCGCCATTTTCGATGTTGGGAATCGCTTGTTGAGGAGGTGCGTCAGGTAGAGGTAATCTGTTGTTTGTCAAATTATGGGGTTTGACGCACCCTACAATGACTAATATTGCCTCTTGCCTATTCCCTGTTACCAAAACTGTAACAATTGAGCCCACCTTTCGCACCCCCTAGTGTCACAATCGGTAATTATGGCTAACGCCACGCTCCGCTATCGGATTTTTGAATACCTTGGAGGACAGTTTTTATACTGCAAACGGTTTATTGTGTAACTAAATATGAAACCCCTCTCAAAACCTCTCCCCGCAACGGGGAGAGGCTTTGAGACTGTTATTTGTATTATAAAAAAGTCCAAGTTTTAGCCGTTTTGAGTATATACAAAATTTGGGAAATTTCAGATAGCGATAGCGAAGCACTGCTGCAAGGACATATCTCCCATCGGAATAGATTCTGATATCTACTTAATTAATCATAATAGAATGTAGAGACCTTCCATGGAACGTCTCTACAAATTTTCTGCACTTGGATGTAAACCAAAAAAATCTCATAATTTTCACCTAATATATAAAATTAGAGCGAAAGACAAATCTAAACAAACAGACTCCATGCGTATTTCTCTAACCTGGTTAAAAGAACTTGTAGAAATCAAATTCACCCCAGAAGAACTGGCGGAAACCTTGACAATGGCAGGGTTTGAAGTAGAAGATATAGAAGACCGCCGCACTTGGGCAAATGGTGTAGTTGTGGGAAAAGTGCTAGAACGTCAACCCCACCCCAACGCAGATAAATTGAGCGTTTGTACCGTAGATATTGGGGCTGCTGAGACTGTAAATATCGTTTGCGGTGCTGCGAACGTCCGCGCAGATATCTATGTCCCCGTCGCCACCACAGGAACTTATTTACCCAACATTGATTTAAAAATCAAACCCGCAAAACTGCGTGGTGTTCCTTCCAATGGGATGATATGCTCTTTAAAAGAACTGGGTTTACCCACTGATATTGACGGTATTCATATCTTCCCTGAAGAAAACATGGTGGTGGGTAGTGATGTTCGTCCCTTATTGGGTTTGGAAGATGTGATTTTAGATGTCACCGCTACTGCTAACCGGGCTGACGCTTTATCTATGGTGGGTATTGCCCGGGAAGTAGCAGCTTTAACTGGCGGAAAACTATCAATTCCCCCCATTGCAGAAGTAGAAAATACCAAGACTGGGAAAAGCATCACTTTAAAAATTTCTGAAATCCAAGCTTGTCCTGCTTATATTGGTACAGTTGTCGAAAACATCAAAATTGCGGCTTCTCCTGAATGGTTGCAACAACGTTTACGCGCTGCTGGAGTCAGACCAATTAATAATGTAGTTGATATCACTAACTATGTTTTATTAGAAAGAGGACAACCTCTTCACGCTTTCGATAAAGGGCGTTTACAATCTGTAGGTGGCGGCGAAAATTTAATCATTGGTGTGCGGTTTGCGGAAACTGGGGAAACTTTAAAAACCTTAGATGGAAATATTCGCAATTTATCAACCCAAAATTTATTAATTACTGCTAATAATCAAGCGGTGGCTTTAGCAGGTGTTATGGGTGGTGCAGAAACAGAAGTTCATGAAGGTACACAAAGTTTAGTTTTAGAAGCTGCGTTATTTGATTCTGTGGCTATTCGGCGTTCTTCTCGCAGTGCGGGGTTAAGAAGTGAGGCTTCTGGTAGATACGAAAGGGGCGTAAATCGTGCCGAATTAGAAATAGCTTGTCACCGCGCTTTATCCTTAATTAGTGAATTAGCCGCAGGGGTGATTGTTCAGCAAGAAATTTCCGATTATCGTCCAGATATTTCTACTTGGTCACATTCTATTAACCTGCGTTTAGATAAAGTTAATGAAGTGCTAGGTCCGATTGAATTAGGACAAGAAACAGGAGAATTACAAGGGTCAGATGTGGAAAAAATTCTCACGGCTTTAGGATGTAAATTAGCCAAAATTGATGACCGGAATTGGACAGTTACCGTACCTCCCTATCGTTACCGCGATTTAGAACGGGAAATTGATTTAATTGAAGAAATTGCCCGGTTATATGGTTATGATAAGTTCTGTGATACTCTACCAGAAAAATCCGAAGCTGGTTATCTATCTTTAGAACAAGAATTAATTCGCAGGTTACGCGCTTATCTCCGCGCTGAAGGTTTAACAGAATTAATTCATTATTCTTTGGTGAAACCAGGTGAAGATAAACAGATCATTTTAAGTAACCCTTTGTTTACTGAATATTCGGCTTTACGCACTGATTTGATTTCCGGTTTAATTACCGCTTTTCAATATAATATAGAGCAAGGAAATGGGGCATTAAACGGTTTTGAAATCGGGCGGATTTTCTGGCGCGAAGAAGAGGGTTTACAAGAAGCGGAAATCCTGGCTGGAATTATTGGTGGTGATATCACTGTCGGTAAATGGTCAAGAGGTGGTAAGGAAGAAGCGATTACTTGGTTTGAAGCCAAAGGCATTTTAGAAAGTGTCTTTAAACAACTAAAATTAGTGGTAGAATTTCAACCCGAAAATCGAGATTCTCGCTTACATCCTGGACGCACAGCTTCATTATGGGTAAAGGGTAGTAGACTGGGAACATTCGGACAAGTTCACCCCCAATTACGTCGAGAGAAGGATTTACCAGAAGCCGTTTATGTGTTTGAATTGGATTTAGATGCTCTGTTGGATGCCTGGGATGATGATGATTTGCTAGTTCCCAAATTCAGTTCCTATTCTACCTATCCAGCTAGTGACAGAGATTTGGCGTTTTTTGCCCCTGTGAAAGTAACGGTTTCCGAATTGGAAAAAGTTATTAATAAAGCTGGGAAAGGGTTGTTAAATTCTGTGGAATTGTTCGATGAATATCGGGGTGAAAACGTCCCCACAGGACAACGCAGTTTAGCCTTTCGGTTAGTATATCGTGCCAGCGATCGCACTCTCACTGAAAATGAAATTGAACCAGTTCATAATCAAGTGCGGACAGCCTTAGTGGAAAAATTTGGTGTGAATTTGAGAAGTTAATCGAAACAGTCGGTTTTAACCGACTTTTGCTATGAGACAGGGAATTTATTCCCTGGCTTTATCAATTATCACTAAACTAAACCGTCAAAAACTTTTGAATCACATCTTGACTAAGTTCCTGAGTTAGACCGGAAGCAACAATCCCCCCTTTTTGCATGGCATAATAGTAATCTGCCTGACGGACAAAATGCAAGTGCTGTTCTACCAATAAGACGGAAACCCCTGTGGTTTCAATAATCTGACGGACTGCGGCTTCAATTTCCAAAATGATTGATGGTTGAATACCTTCCGTCGGTTCGTCTAATACGAGTAGTTGTGGTTTTCCCATTAAAGCACGAGCGATCGCTAATTGTTGCTGTTGTCCACCACTTAGATCTCCACCCATACGAGAAAGCATAGTTTTTAACACTGGAAATAGGCTAAAAATTTCTGGAGGAATTTCTGGTTTTTTGACTGGTTTTTGTCTAGCTTCTAATCCCAAAAGCAGATTTTCTTTAACTGTTAA
The DNA here is from genome assembly GCF_028330045.1 of Aphanizomenon sp. CS-733/32. Taxonomy (NCBI): domain Bacteria; kingdom Bacillati; phylum Cyanobacteriota; class Cyanophyceae; order Nostocales; family Aphanizomenonaceae; genus Aphanizomenon; species Aphanizomenon sp. CS-733/32. The sequence continues at coordinate 5,884 of NZ_JAQMSE010000040.1, read as the reverse complement.
TCGCGGGATAATTTCCCTTCCCTGACTCACATAACCAATACCCATTTTCGCCCTTTCATAAGTTGGTTTACTGTTAATTATCTCCCCTGCAAAATTAATAATTCCGCTGCTGGGTTTGAGTAAGCCAATAATTGTTTTTAGCATGGTTGTTTTCCCCACCCCATTGCGGCCAATTAAACATACCATCTGTCCTGGTAATACAGTCAAATCTACATTTCTGATAATATGACTTTCACCATAATGAACGTTAAGATTAGAAATTTTTAGCATTATAAAATTAACCTGATTAACTATTTTAATTTTTCCTAACTTTACCCTACCCTGATAAAGGGGAGGGGACAGGATTCTTGTTTCCCAGCTTTACAAGGGGGGACTAAGGGGGGTGTGATTATCTTCCTGTTTTCCTAAATATACTTCAATAACGCGGGGGTCATTTCTGACTTTCTCAAAATCACCTTCACACAATACTGAACCTTCATGTAATACTGTCACTTTCTTAGCAATTTGTCGCACAAATTCCATATCATGTTCAATGACTAGAATTGAATGACTTTCCGCTAATGTTAATAACAAATTACCGATATTATAGGTTTCTTCATCTGTTAAACCAGCCACTGGTTCATCAACAAGTAATAAATCAGGAGATTGTGCTACTAACATTCCAATCTCCAAACGTTGCTTTTCTCCGTGGGACAATAAAGCCGCTGGAATATTTGCTTTTGCAGTTAAACCAATTGTTGCTAATAAGCCTTTCAGACTATTTTTTTCCGCATAATTGATAGAACGAAACAAGGTAGAAAAGACATTTTTATGACGATTACTAGTGATTTCTAAATTCTCGAAAGGTGTTAAATTAAGATATATGCGTGGAGTTTGAAATTTGCGCCCAATTCCCAGCCGTGCAATTTGATGTTCAGCTAAAGAACGTAAATTTTTACCCTTAAATAATACTTTTCCTATAGTTGGTTGCACCTTACCCGTAATCACATCCAAAAAGGTAGTTTTTCCCGCCCCATTTGGACCTATTACTACGCGCAATTCACCAACATTCATACTAAAATTTAGGCGATTTAATGCTTTGAAACCGTCAAAACTAACGGTGACATTTTCAGTTTCTAAGATTTTGGCGTTCATGTTTCACCTCCATATCTTCTTCTAAACTAGGATAGGTCTGAGAAAGTTTTAATTGCTGACGTTTCCCAAAAGGGATATTTTGTTTACTTAACCATCCCATGATGCCGTCAGGAAGCAAAACGACGATAATTAATAATAGTATACCCTGAAAAAATAGCCATATTTCCGCGAATTGTTCACTTAAAAAAGTCCGGGCATAATTAACTAATAAAGTCCCGATAACTGCCCCGATTAATGTCCCTCTTCCCCCCACAGCCACCCAAATCACCATTTCAATAGAAAAGCCAATATCCATGGATCTAGGAGATACAGAACCACTTTGAACGGTGTAAAATGCCCCAGCTATACCAGCAATTGCTCCCGAAACAGCAAATACTAAGACTTTAAAATCTGTGGGGTCGTAACCAGAAAATCTCACCCGACTTTCATCATCACGAATAGCTATTAATAATCTGCCAAAACGTCCACTAGTTAACCAGCGACAAAGCCCATAAGTAGCTGCCAAAAATACCACCGTCAAGACGTAAAAAACAAATTGAGTTTTGCTATCACTAACTATAGCACCACTGCCATTAATTCCCCAAGATAAAGGCGGAAAGGTGGTAAAATCTATGAGTCCATTTGTGCCATTAAAAAATTGTTGTTGTCCATTAAAAAAATTGAAAAATACAATAATTGCAGCTTGAGTCAAAATCGAAAAATAAACGCCCTTAATGCGATTACGAAAGACTAAATATCCGAGTAATCCTGCTAACAAACCCGGAATCATCACCACAGCAGCTATAGACAGGGGAAAAGAAGAAAAAGGCTGCCAAAATCCAGGAAGTTCCATAACACCATAAAGGGACATAAAATCCGGTAACTCCCCCGTGGGGACTTGCAATTTTAGGTACATAGCGATCGCATATCCACCCAAACCGAAGAAAATCCCATGTCCCAAACTCAATAAACCAGCATAACCCCAAATTAAATCAATTCCTAAAGCCACAATGGCCAGAGACAAAAACCGTCCCAATAAATTCAGACGAAAATCTGAAAGTAATACCGGCATCATCAAAATCAAAATTAAAGCGATCGCACAAACGACCCCAACTTCAACTAATATTAAACTCCGCCCCTTTTTAATTTTTATCATTCCTGCTTTATCCATTTTCTCAAATCCACGTTTATCTGCGGTTAATTTCCCATGACTTAAACATCAACATGACGACCCTTTTGAGGAAAAATTCCGCCAGGTTTCCACTGTAAAAACACAATAATTAACGCAAAAACCATCACCTTAGCCATACTTGTAGTTGCAAAAAAACTAAATAAATCAGCCAAAGGCTTAACCGCACCCAATAACAAAGCCAAAGTTCCCGAACCAATTAAATAATTAATTGTCCCCATTCCCAAAGCCGCCAAAATCGTACCAGCTAAATTACCCACACCACCGACAACCACCACCATAAAGGTGTCAATAATGTAATTTTGTCCAGTATTTGGTCCAACAGAACCGAGTAAACTAATTGCACATCCAGCTACACCAGCTAACCCTGAACCCAGGGCGAAAGTAATTGCATCAACTTGTTGAGTGGGGATACCCAAACAGGCACTCATGCTGCGATTTTGCGTGACAGACCTAATTCTTAATCCCCAATGAGAACGTTGCAAAAATAGATAAATTCCCCCCACACAAATAATCGTCAAAACAATAATAAATAACCGGGCATAAGGTAATTGTACACCAGCTAAAGATACACCAGATTGTAACCAACTAGGGGCTGTAACATCCACATTTTGAGCGCCAAACCAAGGTAAAGTTACCGCTTGCTGATAGGTTTTACTCAATAAATTACAAATTGTGATTGTCAATCCTAGTGACAAAAATAGTAAAACTCCCACAACCCAGTTACGAATTTTCTGTAAATTATTCCGAGAATTTAAAATCCATAAACCCCCAAAAAACAGCAGAGAAAACAAAGCTACCCCGATGATCAATAATAAATTCACACTGCGGACAAACTGCTGAAAAATTAAACTTACGCCCCAAGTTGCTAACAGAGTTTCTAAAGGTCGTCCATAGAGATAACGAATTACACTTTTCTCCAGAATTAATCCCACACCAGCAGTAAAAATAAAAGCGATAATCAAAGCCAAAAAGATATAAACTTCAAACCAAACCCCACCCAATTGCTTACAAACATTTTGCACCACAAAAGTTGTATAAGCACCAAACATCATTAGCTCACCATGAGCCATATTAATGACACCCATTAAGCCAAATATGATCGCTAATCCTAGCGCAGCAATTAATAAAACAGCACCAATACTAACACCATTAAAGACAGCTTCCAAAAAACCTGTTAACATTTTATCCCTGCAATTATCAATTTATTCCTAATAGTCAGTTGCCAGTTATTTTTTAGTTATTTTCACATCACAAAATTGCCACTAAACGAAGTACAAATATGAATAGTAAAACTCTTGTCGGGTGGGAATCTTGCCTGCCCATACATACCTCATCGAGATGCAATTCATTGTATCACTAAATACTGACAACTGACCACAAAATTAACCTTTCTTGTATTTACCACCTTTTGCAGGATCTGACCAATCACAGGCAAATCCCTTAGTCTCTTTCACAAATTGATTCCAAGGAACTGGTTCAACTGGTGCGGGGGTAGCATAAACAATGTCAAATAGTCCATCCTGTCTGACTTGACCAATCCGCACAATTTTTGATATGTGATGATTAGCATTAACAGTCACCTTTCCTTCAGGTGCATCTATAGTTTGACCATAGGCCGCAGCCCGGACTTTTGCTAAGTCAGTTGTAGTGGCTTTTTCTACTGCTTGTTTCCATAAATACACGGCGATATAGGCTGCTTCCATTGGGTCATTTGTTACCCTATCTTCACCGTATTCTTTCTTGAAAGCCGCCACAAATTTCTTGTTCGCAGGTGTGTCTACTGTTTGAAAATAGTTCCAAGCAGCATAATGTCCTTTTAGATACTCCACACCAATGGCTTTAACTTCCTCTTCCGCAATACTCACAGACATGGAAGGATACTTCTCTGGTGTCAATCCCGCTCCTTTCAACTGTTTGAAGAAAGCAACATTACTATCACCATTAAGAGTATTATAAATTACACCACCATTGGGTAAAACCTGCTTGATTTTTGTGATAATAGCTGTTACTTCCGTATTACCCAAGGGTAAGTAATCTTCCCCAACAGTTTTCCCACCTAAAGCCTCTAATTGAGCCTTAATAATGTTATTAGCAGTGCGGGGGAAAACATAGTCAGAACCTACTAAAAAGAACTCTTTACCTTTATTCTTCAACAACCAATCAACAGAAGGTTCAATTTGTTGATTTGGGGCTGCACCAGTGTAAAAAATGTTTTTAGAACATTCTTGACCTTCATACTGCACAGGATACCAGAGCATATGATCCTTGCTCTCGAAAACTGGCTTCACATTTTTGCGACTAGCAGAAGTCCAACACCCGAAAACCACAGCTACTTGATCCTGGTCAATCAATTTGGTAGCTTTTTCTCTAAATGTATCCCAATTGGAAGCGCCATCTTCAACAACTGCTTCAATTTGTTTACCTAAAACACCCCCAGCAGCGTTAATTTCCTTAATTGCTAGTTTTTCCGCATCTACCACACTTTTCTCACTGATAGCCATTGTGCCACTGAGAGAATGTAAAATACCTACCTTGATGGTTTTACCAGTAGTACCAGCTACGGGAGATATACTGGTGGATGCTGCTGGACTATTCGCAGTATTTGGAGAGTTATTAGCACAAGCTTTTAAAAAAATGCTACTACCAATACCCGCTGCACCATAAAGCAGAAACTTACGTCGGTTAAATTGTCTACCCATATTTTTGATTAGTTATCTTTTTAAACTGAGATATTAGTTCTATATTTAACTATTAAACTGTGATTTGTTATACAAAATCGTAATTTATTTTAATAAAAATCTACCTCAAGATAGATGAAAAATATAATTTCTTTCTCATCGGGACTGGTATAATAACAACGCACCTAACCCCCTCCCTGCCAGCAATGAGCAAGTTAGGATCTACTTCATATAACTATAAATGTATGTATATTTTTTAGTATTGTAATGAGTATAATTAAGTATGTAGGCATATTAGTGAAATTAAAAACTTGATCATCAATCTCTATCTTAAAAAACCTGATGTTGCTATATTTTTTAATTAGTATCAATAATCAAATCAGAAATTATGACAAAATACATCTTATGGGGAAGCTATTGTGAAGACGTTCTTACCAAACGCGAACCCTATCGTCAAGACCATTTAGCCGGATTAGCACAACAGAAGGAATCTGGAATTTTAATTACCATTGGTCCAACAAAAGATGTAACTCAAGTTTTTGCTATTTACGAAGCTGAAGACGAAAACACCGTTCGTCAATTAGTAGAATCAGATCCCTATTGGCAAAACGGCATTTGGACAGAGTATTCTGTTAAAGAATGGATTCAGGCTTTTTAGCCCCTTGACACAACTTTTAACGAAAATAATTAATTCGTAATGGGTAATTACGAATTAATTATCCCTTCAGTGCCTTTTGGAAATTGCGACGATAGGATGAATTAGGTGACGTACTCCACACACTCCCTTTCAGGTGAGTGTGGGCTTCTCAGTGACTCCTCTATGAGGACATTAACTGAGCTTTAAGACCGTGCGCCCCACGGTTCTTTGGTTTTGAGATTTGTTTTTTGTTTTGTAGGCTGC
>NZ_JAQMSE010000039.1:0-9038 GCF_028330045.1 Aphanizomenon sp. CS-733/32 | reverse complement strand
ATTTTGTTCGTTTCGTCGCTGTAGCCTTCTTTGTTTTCGCTACGCTCAAATACAATTTGGGCTACGCAACTCAACTCACGCGCATTCATCCCACGCTCCTAAGAGTGAGACGTGGGGCTTCTGCTGATTAAGCTAAAAAAACTTTGTAACTCACTAATATGGAAACGTCTATATCTATCTAAGTCTGATCAATCATGTCAAAAACCCCAACCAATATTAATCTTAGGTTAAGGATAAAAAGATGCTGGCTATACATAGTGTGCATAATATGGATCAGCTAAACCTCAAGCTAGAGTCAACGTTACAAGAATTACCAGTTTGGACAATACAAATAGAAATAGATCGTCCTGGTAATGAATTAGCAAAAATTTTTGCAGAAGATCCTTTGCTGCCAGGAATTATCTTGACTAAAGACAGAAAATATGCTGGCATGATTTCTCGGCGGCTGTTTTTTGAACAAATGAGTCATACCTATGGTTTAGGACTATTTGCCGGTCGCCCTGTCGAATATCTTCATAATTTCTTACAACCGGAAACATTTATTTGCCTAGAAAATACCCCCATTGTCGAAGCAACTCAAATAGCTTTAGGGCGATCGCACAAACAGGTTTATGAGCCAATTGTCATTACAGATCAATCTTATCAATATGGATTATTAGATTTTCATCAATTACTTTTAGCCCACTCCCAAATTCATGTTCTCACACTAGCTCGACTCCAAAAAGAAACAGAAAAAGCCAGAATAGCTAAAGCAGACTTCCGTGATCTTCAGCATAACTACAGCCGATTATTACAAAACGACAAAATGATCGCCTTGGGACAATTAGTAGCTGGTATTGCCCATGAAATCAATAATCCCATGAATTTTATTTATGGCAACCTCAATTATGCCATCGAATATGTTAAAGATATTCTCTACATAATGGAAAAGTATAAACAAGAACCATCCTATGGCGACACAATAGCGGAAGCTAGAGAAAAGGGCATCGAAATAGAATTTATGCTGGAAGATTTACCAAAATTATTATCCTCCATGAAAGTTGGTGCTACAAGAGTAAATGAAATTGTCTTATCTTTACGCAACTTTTCTCGATTAGACCAAGCAGAAATTAAACCCGTTGATATTCATGAAGGTATAGAAAATACATTAATAATTCTCAAACATACTTTAAAAGCTAGACCTGATCGTGTAGAAATCGAATTAATTAAAGAATATAATAACTTACCCCTAATAGATTGCTATGCGGGGCAACTAAATCAGGTATTCATGAATATTTTAGCCAATGCTATTGACGCTCTTTCAGAAAGCAATAATTCCATCCTAAAAACCCGCGAAAAGCTCCAAATTCGCATACGGACAGAACTAACTGATGATAATCATGCTATTATTAGCATTGCCGACAATGGTTCAGGCATTTCCGAAGAAGTACAAAAACGATTATTTGACCCATTTTTTACCACCAAAGCCGTAGGCAAAGGAACAGGATTAGGATTATCAATTAGCTACCAAATCGTAGTCGAAAAACATGGTGGTGAACTTTATTGTATATCTACTCCCGGAGAAGGTTCTGAATTTATTATCAAAATCCCAGTTGTCTCCCATCACTCACAAAAAAAACAGCAGAGTTTAGGAGGTAGAAGCGCAGAGCCTACGCCTATTATTCAGGAGTCAGAAGAAAAAAATAGAAAACAATTTGTGTAAGTAGAGGCTGCTGAATAAACCTAGAACTGAGATATATCAAGAGTTTGAAGGTAAAAAAGGTGAAATAAGTGCAAAGAATAAGGGTTGAAATTAGCAAAAACCTATCACTTGACCAGATTTAATACTATTCTTCTCTTCTTCTAATTCTTCCTCCTGACTGGTCACTGAGCGAAGCCGAAGTGCTGACTCCTAGCCCTCACAGACAACTTTTTCAGCAAACCCTACTTAATTAATTTTATCCAATTACTTATAGTAATTTTCCTCCCATCATCACAGTTTCTCCAGTAGGTTCTGGGGTTTCTGCCGATGGTTCAATAGTAACTGCTATAGTAGTAGTATTTGCCCAATTTTCTAAAGGTAATTTTAAAAATACTTTACCTTCTTGATTAGGAATAAATTCTGCACAAGCTACTTTTTTTCCATCCACAAACGCCCACATTCGATAAACTTTTCCTTGGGGTAATGGGGATATATTTTGTAAACTTAACATGGCTGTTTGTTCCTGGGGAGCAATTAATAAGCTACCAGAAGATTGTTGTTGATCTTTCATGCTTTTAATTGCCAGTAGACGGTTGTTAGGTTTACGTAATAAAGCGATCGCATCTTTATAACTAGATAATTCTGTTTCTGCTACAGCCAGTTGTTGCTGCAAGCGATAATTTGTAAATCCTAATGCTGTCATAGCCATAGCCCCCAAACCTACAATTAATAACATCCATATCTGCGGTTTTTTCCAAATGGGTAAAGATGGAGAAGATATCAAAGATACCTGTGCAGATTGAAGAATATTTTCCCTAATACTTTTTGATGGCGTAGTTTGCGGTAAAGATAGAGGTAATAAAGATAAGGTTATTTCTAAATTAGCTACTTCTGTTCTTAATTCTGGATTTTGTGCTAAATGTTCTTTAACTTTGACAATTTCTTCCGGGGAAAGATCCCCTAAAACATAACCTGCTAAAAGTTCATCCCATTCTCCAGCTTGTTGATTTTCCATAATTATTCCACCAAATTTGTCAGCAGTTTTCTAAGTTTTAATAATCCTTGTCTTGTCCGAGTTTTTACAGTCCCTAAAGGTATATTTAACTGTTTAGTAATTTCCGATTGACTCAAGCCATCATAGTAAGCCATTTCTAAAATTTGGCGTTGATTTTCTGGTATCTGTTGTAATGCTTCAGTGACAATTTGCGAAACTTCTGATACCGAAACTTGATCCATAAGTGGATTGTTGACATCTGGAGGTTGAGTATTTCCTAACCGTTCAACTAGTTGTAATTGCGATCGCTTTTGTGATAAACGATTAATAGCCCGCGAACGAGTTATAGTCATCAAAAAAGTTAACATAGTACCCCGATTTGGGTCATAACTAGAATTACGCCAAAAAGCTAAAAACACTTCCTGAGTTAGATCTTCCGCTTCAGTCACATTCCCCAGCATCCGTAAAGCCAAGCGATAAACAGCTTCTCCATAACGGTCATAAATAGTACCTAAAGCTGACAAATTACCGGATTTTAGAGATGCAAACACCTCTACATCTGTCTGGTTAGGTAACATTTTTTTAGAAAAACCAGCGAATACCCGTAACAATATAGTATCCTCCCGCAAGTATTAAAGCAGCACTACCAAAGCGAATTACCCAATCAGACTTATTTAATAATACCTGACGTTGTTTGACCAGTCCTGTGAATAAACTGGCAAGGAAGATAATAAATGTATACCCCAAAGCGTAAAACACCATTGTTAAAACACTAAGAAGCTGAGAACCAGTGGCGGCGGCGGCGGCTAAAACTGCAAACAGTACCGGACTAGCACAGGGAGAACTCACTAAAGCAAATGTTAAGCCAACTCCATAGGGGCCATTAATTGGTAAAGATATTTGAGTTTGGGGTAAAGGTAAATGGAAAACTCCAGCAAAACTCAAACCCATAACTAGAATAATTGCCCCAATAATAATATTAATGTAACCACGAAAATCCACAATTACAAAAGATGCAAAGGAAGAAAATAAACCAAACATACTGAGTATGGTTATATTCCCCAAAACAAATAAACCAGCCTTAATAAACGCATCCCGACGGGAGGTAATTTTGATTGTGCCAATATAACTTAAATTCACTGGTAAAAGTGCCAAAATACAGGGAGAAACACTAGCTAATAAACCACCAATAAATGCCAAAGGAAACAATATTAATGAGCTGCTAGTATTCTGTTTTCCAAACCATTGCTGATAAGTATTTTCAATTAATGAAATCGCATATTCTAAACCACTAGAAGCGGCTTCAAAATAATGTACTCCTAAGATTAATAAGATAGTTCCTAAAAATAGAATTAAAGGTAATCCAAATTTTTTGGATTTTTTGAATTGCGAATCATTCTGTTTATTTTCTGTTTCAGATAACATGATATTCTCCTAATTTGAGCGTGGTTAAAATTGGAGACATTTCGGAAAATGCCTCCTAGAAATAGTAGACTTAATACTTGTCGGTTAAGGAAATGTAGGTTGGGTTGAGCGACAGCGAAACCCAACAAAATTCTTGATAATGTTGCAATACTGCTCGGTTAACGAAATAAATAAGGCTGAAGCCCTTGAAATATCGTTATTTGTAATGCCCAAAAAAGGCTTAACCGAGTAGTATTGGATAATGTTGGGTTTCGTTCCTCAACCTAACCTACCGTATAATTACTTTTTAGCCTTAACCGAGCAGTATTGATAGTAGACTATGAAAATACTTATGAAGTCTAAAATCCTTATTTGGCAGGGTTTAAGACTAAAAACCTGATTATTTTTTACCTATCTGTGCATCTAAGACTTTTTTGTAATCATCTTGATTTGTGTTATTTCTAAACTGAGTGATCACTTTACCATTGGCAGGGTTAATAATCGCAACAGTGGAAGTTTTAGATTTATTATCTTGGAAGAATTTATATAAACCTAATTCTTTAGCTTTCTTTTCACTAGCAGCACTGGTTTTTTTATCTGTGACATCAAAAACTACAAAATTGACTTTATCTTTATACTTTCCTTTGAGACTAGATAAAGTAGGTGCAATATTTTTACATTTTGAACACCAAGTGGCATAAATATCCACTACTACGGGTTTTCCTTGCAGTTCTTTAGCTAATGATATTTCTCCTTGTTTACCCATCATTTCTTTAGGTTGAGCGCTGATTTCTTGAGTTTGAGTATTTTGGGAGAAAATACCAGCATTAACGCTATGAGTAATCCCAATCATACTAACTAAGCCGGCGATACCTAATAAGGAAAGGGTTGTAAGCTTTTTCATGATTTTGATGTGATTGATTTTGGCTTTCATTAGATATACAAAGCTCAAGCCAAAATGGATTTATCAAATTTGAGATTTTTTTAAAGATTTTTTTTATACCAATTTTTATGTATAAAGTACGGTGCGTTACACTGATGTACATACATATGATGGTGCGCTATATTGCATTAACACACCCCACGGGTTCAGTTTGATACAGTAATTTTTTATACTTATTGACTTCGCCCTGGCTTACAATCGGCAAAACTTAATGCTTCTGTGTCTAAAAAACTGGCGATCGCCATTTCAATGATTGCTTCAACGGGATAATCAATTTCAGTAGCACGAGAAATCAAGGCATCCTGAATCCATTCTGGTAAGTGTTTTAAAATAATTTCCGCATCATCGGACGAAATTTGCTCCGAAAGTTTCACTTGCATGGGTTAGGACTCCATAGGAATTTTAACGTTATATGGTGGCTCAGTTGCTCTCAAAATGATCGCCTCTAGTTCTAATAGTAGCTCAGGGTTTTTCGAGTAAGGTATTGTCTGCACTGCAATTCTTACATCTTCACTTTTATATTGATCGAGCCAAGCCCACAAAAAAGCTTTATGTCCACCTTTAAAACGACTTCTTAAACTTTTGGTTTTACCAATGTAAAGCAATCCTTGATATCTATGTCTAACTGCGTAAATACCGGGGCGATCAGGAATATCGCTAAAATCCCGGCTCAAGGGTTGGCATTGCTCAAAGGGAGTAAACGCAATTGCATCCAAAATGTTTCTTGCTTGGTTCTGGATTTCAGAGTTGTTCGTTGGCACAGAAGGTAGATTGTAGATTATCGAACTCATCATGCCACAGAAAAAGGCGCTTTACATTTCATTAACTTACCCTACAGGATTGGCGATTCCTACGGAGCGCTTCGCTATTGCACTATTGTTAGATAATTCAGTCAATATTCGTTTATTTTTGATTATAATCCTAAAATATGGACATTTTCCATTTATTGACAAATCTTTTTCATCATTCCCTTTTCTGAATTTAATTATTTCAAACTGATCGGGATTGAATTTATGTAGAAATGTTATAGGTACACCCATAAATCCTTTGTAGTCTAATGGTATGTCTTGTGTTTTATCAACATTAATACCATCATAGTTGTCATAATGGGGGTATTCAATTTCGTTTCCAAAATATCTCTTTGTGAGAGTCATATATTCGTGTCGTTTAAAAGTGTCTAAATTAGTCAACCATAGACAATTGTTTGGAGAAACTATTCTATTTCCAGAGCTATCAATCCTAGTCTCTGTGCCATAGAGTTCATAGTGTTCGGGGACAATAAAACCTGAAATACCTCTACCAAGGTTTATTCCTAACCACGCCTTGTTTTCCTTAATTAACTTAAATATTTCTTTATAGGTGATAGCATTAATATTGCCAATTATTAAGAATTTTTTATCGTATTTAATTAATTGAGCCACATACTCCCTAAATAATGAAAATGGAGGATTAGTAACAACAATATCGGATTGCTTTAACAGTTCGATACTTTCAGCACTACGAAAATCGCCATCACCTTTAAAATGAACGATGTCAGTTGAACTTGGTTTAATTCTTTCTCCCTCTAGACCTGTATATTCAAAGAAAAAACCATTTTCAACTTCTTCGGTATTAAACAAATCCCTTTCTTGTTTTCTATAACAAGCAGTCATTAATTTTTTAATACCCAATTCTGAGAAATTTGATGCGAAGTAATTAAAAAAATTGCTAATCCGAGCATCATCGCAATTACAAAAAACTACTTTATTTTTAAAATGACTTTTATAATGCTTTAACTCATTTTCTATATCTGAAAGCTGTGTATAAAATTCGTCATTTTTATTTTGTTTTGCTTTTTTTAACAAAGAGTGCTGTACTTTTCTTGCCATTATCAACCCGTATTATTCGTTATTGGTAATTTGGTTAAATATTTCACTACCTAATGCCTTAAGAGAGGACTTAGACACTTCAATCATAATATCAAACATTTTTTTTTCATCCCATTTTTCTCCATTTCCTTGTGTATAAATTGAAGCTGCTTGAATCATAATTGTTTTATCATTATGCTTAACAAATTTATTTTTACACAAATTAGTGTTAATTGGCATTCCATAATTTGCAGAGGTCAATCTATCTAATCTATTTAGCATCCCTGAATCATAATCAAGAGTTACCACCCTTCCATCAGGTCTTTTAATTGAAATAGTTTCAGTTAGAAAGTTTGACCCTTCCAGAAATAAGATGTAGGGAAAATGGGATTCAGATAGCATAAAATTAGCAATTTCTGATATGTTTTTATGCGCTCTTTCTATTGTGTTACCAGCAGCCATCAAGTCTTGATTATTATCTTTACCAACTAGTTTTCCTTTTTGGATATTTTCAATGTCTTGCCCTTGATGTTTAGCTTCCGTTACAAGCACCACCCTCCAATTACCGTTATCGTCTTTTACTTGAATTATTCCACCATCAGGTTTAATACGTGAATTTGGCACAAAAAGTGTTTGCCCTAATTCTGAATCAAGTTTCTGTAACGCTTCGTTTATTTCTTTTTTACTTATGCTTGTTTTGTATTTAAAAGATAATTGAGGAAATTCCTTTTCAAGCTGTTTAATTACAAAGCGTGAAATTTGTCCAACTGCTATATCGTGGGACTTTGCTTCATTTCCAAATATACCAACTACACCTTGAGACTCTTTATGTTGATTCGTTAATCTTTTTGATTGATTTTTTTTAGACATATTGTTTCTTTACTATTACCTCATTTTTACTTAAAACTTTCGGTACTTTGTTCTCTTTATGTACAATACTTTTTAATACAGGTATATAGTAAACATTACAGGCGATTCTTGTCAAGTTATACAGGATTTTTCTGTATAATACACCAGTGTAGTGGGATAGGACTTACGCATTGACAAAGTAGTAAAATAGTGTATTGATAAAAAGTATCATCTACTTATCAGGTATCGGACAATTAGAAAAATCAGCAAACCTTCCACAGCACAATGCAATCTGGAACATTACACTCTGTTTTTGCTATCAGAGCCAAAGCATGGAGGATGTTGTAGATTAGCAGAAATATTAGAAAACGTTTCACATGATAGCGTCAACAGATTTTTGTCGAGAGAGAGATACGAACCAAAAGATTTATTCGATTCCGTGAAAGAAATTATCAATATAGTAGGAGGGATTTTAAGTGTTGATGACACAGTCATAGAAAAATTGTATAGTGACCCCAAAAATGCCGAATTAATCGGTTATTTTTGGTCTGGCAAATATCATAAAAGCATCAAAGGATTAAATTTAATAACACTGTATTACAGCGATGTGTATGGGAATTCAGTACCAATAAATTATAGAATATATGATAAAAAGGAGGGAAAGACAAAGAACGATTATTTCCAAGAAATGCTCAAAGAAGTAATTGATTGGGGTGTACAACCAAGAATAGTAACAGGAGATAGTTGGTACTCAGGAGTAGAAAACTTAAAATTTTTAAGAAACCAGAAATTGGGTTTTCTATTTGGGATTGAGAAAAATAGAACTGTATCAAATGAACCTGGAAAGTATTGCCAGGTGAGAAGTTTAGAAATTTCAGATGAAGGATTGAGAACTCATTTGAGAGAATTTGGATTTATTAAATTGTTTAGGAAAGACTTCAAAAAAGAAGACTCTAGGCACTATATATTATATCTACCAGATGAAGAATCTCTCCAGGAAATAACCAGAAGCGAATTTGTAACAATTCATGATACCCATTGGGGAATTGAAAGTTTTCACAGAGCCATTAAACAAGTATGTGGAATTTGTCGATTTATGGTGAGAGATAGCCAAGCAATCAAAACACACATATTTTGTTCACTTCAAGCATTTGTTCGTTTAGAAAAAATGCGCTCTGAAAACATAATTTCTAATTGGTATGAAGTGCAAAGAAACTTATTCACTTTAGTTGTGCGCGACTACATTGTGGACAATCTTACCAATGCTTGTGCTGCTTCATCAACATAGATTCATTTTTTTGTCAATGCGTAAGTCCTATT
>NZ_JAQMSE010000038.1:0-8905 GCF_028330045.1 Aphanizomenon sp. CS-733/32 | reverse complement strand
ATTGCTAGTAGTTCGATACCAACTAAAGAAACACGAACCCAAGCATCAATTACGATACCTTTGTCAAGGATTCTATCAATAACTTCTGCCAAGCTGGAGGAAGAATTAGTTTTTTCGACTGCCATTTTTTTAAATCCTTGTTATTTGTGGTTGTGAAATTGATCTTATGTAGAGAACAACTGTCAGATTTTGATCTTCGAGTTATTCTACTATGCTGTGGAAATCTACTTAATTAATAATTAAGCAGGAACTGCTGCGGATTGGGTTAAACCAACTGCTTCTGCATATTTTAAGTAGGTTTCAACGGAAGCAATAACGATCCGAGCTTCAATTGCTAGTAGTTCGATACCAACTAAAGAAACACGAACCCAAGCATCAATTACGATACCTTTGTCAAGGATTCTATCAATAACTTCTGCCAAGCTGGAGGAAGAATTAGTTTTTTCGACTGCCATAATGTTTGCACCTTAGCTCATTGTTGTTTGATGGTTAGTTAGTTGTTTAACCAACCACAATATACAAATATCACTTATTCCCAAAGATGTAAATAGGTTGAAGGGTAAAAAATGTAAATAAATGTAACTTTCAGTATTCATTCATTATTTATAATTTGGTCTGTACTACTTATCAGTATTACTTAGAGAGCCTGGATGATATTCTTATGTTTATTTGATTAATATTTAATTAATATATGGGATTTTTATTTCCATTCTTAATATTGAGGGACTGCATAAACTCAGGCTGTCCACACTTTTTGAGTCTTTTGGGGCTAGAATTTAGATAAATATTGTAGGGCATAGAGGGCTGTAGGTATCTCTAAAAAATAAGTGAGTAGACTATTTCTAAATGCGTAGGAAATATAAAAGCTAGGTGAAATCATCTCTCAGTATGTAAGCCTTGTCTACAGTAAATTCCCGTAAATTTCCGAGAATTTCTCTTTGAAATTAAGTAGTCTTACTATTAGCCACTCTTTGTTTAAATAAAGTAGGATGATTTAACTAATTATTTTTTCTAAAAACTATGTCTATACCAGGGACTCCTCCTACTGTGCCACAGACAGCTTTAGCCGCTTTAGTGGATACGTTTATTCAGCAAGGACATCCGTCTCAATATGCTCAAGCGATGGCTACTTCAATTATTTTTCAGACGGATTTAGATTTACGGAATGCTCAGTTGGCTAATCTCCTGGGTTGGTTGAAAGAGGAGCATCATAATATCTATCCTTTAGCTCTGGCTGTAGTGGAAAAAACTTGCTCAGACTTTGAGCGTCAAGTTCAAGAAGGTTAAGTTTCTGGACTCAATTGGCTCGAATGAGCGAAATAGGGGGAAATTAGCTGAAATAGCTAATTTTTCCATAACTATTGGTTGAAAAAGTTATAGAGATTCAGGACTTACGCAACTGGCACATTGGTAGGGTGCGTCAGATATCAATAATCTGTTTATTAGTTATTGGCTAACTAAGATTGATAGGATGGGAGAAAGACACAGATTGTTACCATACTTGAAAATTCTGGCGTGCTATGACTATTCTCGACATTGTTTCTCCTTTAAGTGCGATGCCTACTGCAAGCGAAGCTATCGCACAACAAACTCGACAAGCGGCAAGTAAGCTGGCGGTTCTCTCCACTGAAGATAAAAATCAAGCCATTGAAGCGATCGCACAAGCTTTAGAATTAGCTCAGGATGATATTTTGCAAGCAAATCTGGCTGATTGTCAAGGGGCGACAGCGGCAGGAATCGCTAAACCCCTTTATAAACGCCTACTTTTGGACGAACATAAATTAAGGGATGCGATCGCTGGTGTGCGAGATGTTGGTAAACTGGAAGATCCTATTGGTAAAGTTCAAATTCATCGAGAAATTGATACAGGTTTAATTCTCAAACGCATTACCTGTTCTTTGGGCGTTTTAGGTATCATTTTTGAAGCCCGTCCCGAAGCCGCAATTCAAATAGTTTCCTTAGCAATTAAATCCGGTAATGGCGTAATTCTCAAAGGTGGAAAAGAAGCATTACGTTCTTGCGAAGCTATAGTTAAAGCCATTAAACAAGGATTATCTCACACGGTAGTTAATCCCGATGTCGTGCAATTGTTAACCAGTAGAGAAGAAATATTAGAACTTTTGCAATTAGATAAATATGTAGATTTAATTATTCCCAGAGGTTCTAATGCTTTTGTGAAATTTGTCCAAGACAATACCCGCATTCCCGTATTAGGTCATGCTGATGGAATTTGTCATCTTTATGTAGATCAATTCGCCGATATTGCCAAAGCTATTAGTATTACCGTAGATTCTAAGATTCAATATCCCGCAGCTTGCAATGCCATTGAAACTTTGCTAGTTCATAGTAGCATTGCTGCCGAATTTCTGCCCCAAGTTGCCGTAGCTTTACAAGCACAAAATGTAGAACTAAAAGGTGATGAACGTACTTTACAAATTTTACCAGATATTGCCCCAGCCACAGAAATAGACTGGGAAACAGAATATAGCGATTTGATTTTAGCCATTAAAATAGTTGATTCTTTAAATGAAGCCATATCCCACATTGAAAATTATGGTTCTCGCCACACAGAAGCCATTATTACTGAAGATATCACAGCCGCAGAAACATTTCAAGGCTTAGTCAATGCAGCAGGAGTTTATCATAATTGTTCTACCCGATTTGCTGATGGGTTTCGTTATGGATTTGGTGCAGAAGTGGGAATTAGTACCCAACAAATGCCCCCTCGGGGACCAGTTGGTTTAGAAGGGTTGATAACATATAAATATCAAATGTCTGGTAATGGACATATTGTGAAAACCTACACAGGTGCAAACGCAAAATCATTTAGTCATCGAGACTTATAATATAATAGCAGTAGGGGCGCAGGGTCTGCGCCCATTCCGTGATAATAATTAATTATCCATAAGTCCTCACTTCAAACCAAAGCTTTTAATAAAGCTTGCAATTTAAGTTGCACTTCTGCAAATTCCTTTTCAGGATCTGAACCGGCAACAATACCCGCACCTGCATACAATCTCGCATAATTCCCATCAATTAAAGCCGAACGAATCCCGACAATAAATTCACAATTTCCTTCCCCGTCTACCCACCCTAAAGGGGCTGCATATAGACCCCTTTCAAAACTTTCATAACGACGAATTTCTGCACAAGCAATATCTCGCGCTGCCCCCGCTACTGCTGGAGTAGGATGGAGTTTGGCAACTATTTGTAGAGGGTGAATATGATTCGGAACTACTGCGCTAATTGGTGTCCACAAATGCTGTATATTCGATAATTGTCGCAGTCTAGGTGCTAAAACTTGGGGGAATAAACCCAGTTGAGATAAATGTTGAGTAATAAAATCTAACACCAGTTTATGTTCGTGTTTCTCTTTGGTGCTATTAACTAAATTATTAGCATTTGTAGCATCTTCTGTGGGGGTTTTTCCTCTGGGGGCTGAACCTGCCAAAGCATCAGTAATTAACTGCTGTTTCTGAATACTAATTAATCGTTCTGGACTAGCACCAATAAAGTTCTGTCCTTTACCATTACTGGTGGAAAATACATTACAATTAGGATGTGATTGCCGGAGATTATTCAAGGAATTTAATAAATTAAAATCATGATTAGCACTGACATCTAAGGTATCAGCTAAAACGATTTTTCTTAACTGGTTAGCGTGGATGATTTCTAAAACTGATGCAACAGAAGTTTTAAATTTATCACCATTATTAGTGATCTTTTTATATAAATTTAAAGGAGATTTATCAATATTTAGAGAATGGGTATGCAAGGATCTAATAATTTCTAAATGGCGTTGTAAATTATCCAATATTTTGGGAATATTCATCCTAGAATTAATAATTGTATTCATTATTAATGTGCAGCGATTATTTTTTAAAGCTATTTGCCAACAAGGTAAGAAAACCGTAGCAGAAGGAAATGGATAATCTGCTTTTTTATGGTGATCAAAAAAACTAAAATTACAAAAAAATCGAGGTAGGGAAAAAGTCTGATTTTTATCAGAGATAGGAATTATGTTTTCCAGACAATTTTTGATGAATTCTTCTGATTTTGTAAACCTATCTTGACCAGAGATTTCTATTTTATCTAAAGTGCCAATTGCGGCTATTGCTTCACCATTACTTCTATTTTCAGAATAAAAGTTTATGGTATTTTTATGATTAAATTGATCGAAAAATAGCAAAGGATCAACTAAGCTAATTTCTAGGGGAATACTGACAATTTTACTATTATTATGGCGACGGCAATTTTCCTGAACCTCTAATAGCAATTGATTAAGGTATTTGTAATCTACAAAGGTGTGGCTGCGACATGGTGAAATTGTCATGGATGTATAAGTTAATTTTTATTACGTTATCTTCCTAAAATGTAATGAATCATGGTGGTATTTTTATAGGTAACATAATTTAGTCACCATTAACCAGCATAAATTTAGCTTGATTATGGGGTTTATCCTGTTTTGACGGCAAGATAGCAGGTTTTATGGCAGGATATTCGCCTATAATCATAAAATTAGCATTTTTTGGTAATTTATTGATTGTCCTCATGAGTGATCAACAATCATAAATCTCAAATAGCTAGTCGAGGTTCCTGGAAAATTATAAAATTTAACTGATAACTAAAGTTCTGGTAATTTAATTAATCACGACTGATGACTTCAACTCAGATTTCACCACCTCAAGCTAAACTATGGCTGGCGGCTATTAAACCGCCAATGTACAGTGTGGCTATTATGCCGATTTGGGTAGGTTCGACGGTAGCATTTAGGGAAGTAAAGATTTTTAATATAACAATATTTTCTTTATTTATTGCGGCGGCGATTTTAATTTTAGCTTGGGAAAATATTAGTAATGATGTCTTTGATTCTGATACTGGAATTGATAAAAATAAACATCATTCATTGGTGAATTTAACTGGTAACAAAACTTTAATGTTTTGGACAGGAAACCTGTGTTTAGGTTTGGGGTTGTTGGGAATAATAGCGATCGCTCTTTTGCAAAAAGACCCCACAGTTATTGCTATAATCCTCTTATGCTGCAGCTTAGGCTATATGTACCAAGGTCCTCCCTTTCGGCTAGGATACCAGGGTTTAGGGGAATTTCTCTGCTTTTTTGCCTTTGGTCCATTGGGTATGAGTGCAGCCTATTACAGTCAAACTCAAACTTGGTCTATCATCAATTTAGCAGCTTCCGTGATTTTGGGCATTGTTACTAGTTTAGTGCTATTCTGCTCCCATTTTCATCAAGTTGCAGATGACATCGCCGCCGGAAAGAAATCTCCCATTGTGCGCTTAGGAACGCAAACAGGCGCAAAGATTTTAGTCGGATTCACTGCGAGTATTTATCCTTTAACTTTGCTATTTGTGATTTTGAATATTTTCCCAATTTGGACTGTACTCAGTTTCCTAAGTTTACCTTTCGCAATTCAATTATGTCGTCACGTCTTAGAAAATCACAATCAACCAGACAAAGTAAGTAACTCTAAATTCATCGCTATCAGAGTTCATTTTGTGAGTTGCTTATTCTTGGGTGTGGGATTTATTCTGGGTTAATAATTGTCAGAATTTAGGATATATAAGAAGGAACACAGAAGGGGAGAAAATTTCTTCTTACTTCTTCTTACTTCTTCTTTATTTCTCCTGACTCCTGTACAGACGTTTCGCCGGAACGTCTCTACTCATGATTTATCAATTTTCCTTTCGTTACTTTAGTCAAAAATTCACCAAACCTATTATTACAAATCATGGAGTTTGGGAAATCCGCGAAAGCATAATTATCCGCTTAATTGACGAAAAAAATCAGATTACTTGGGGAGAAATTTCTCCTATTTCCTGGTTTGGTTCAGAAACCATAGAACAAGCCTTAGATTTTTGTCGTCAACTTCC
This sequence comes from Aphanizomenon sp. CS-733/32, assembly GCF_028330045.1. Taxonomy (NCBI): domain Bacteria; kingdom Bacillati; phylum Cyanobacteriota; class Cyanophyceae; order Nostocales; family Aphanizomenonaceae; genus Aphanizomenon; species Aphanizomenon sp. CS-733/32. The sequence goes on along the minus strand of NZ_JAQMSE010000038.1, from coordinate 3,015 downwards.
ACAAACAATTACCACAGAGATAATTTTCGCAATTCCCGATAAATTACCAGCCTGTCAATTTGCTTTTGAATCCTCAACCCACGCAGGTGGGTTTTGTCTGTATAGCCGTGACTTCCAGTCGCCAGGTAATTTTGAATCTTCAACCCACCCAGGTGGGTTTCGCCTGTATAGCCGTGATTTCCAATCGCCTAATCTTACTAATGTCACCTACAGCGGCTTATTACCAGCCGGAAAATCAGCATTAAATCAATGGAGTAACTTATGGAAACAAGGATATAAAACATTTAAATGGAAAATCGGTGTTTATGAAATCAATCAAGAATTAGAAATATTTGATTTACTCATTTCCAGTTTACCAACATCAGCAAAATTACGTTTAGATGCTAATGGCGGACTTACTTATCAACAAGCTAAATTATGGTTAAAAAAATGTGATCAATTCTCACCAAAAATCGAATTTATCGAACAACCTTTATCTGTAGATAAATTTACAGAAATGCAAGCATTAAGTAACTTATATTTAACACCCATAGCCTTAGATGAATCTATCGCCAATCTCCACCAACTAGAATCATGTTTTCATCAAGGTTGGCGAGGAATATTTGTAATTAAACCGGGAATATTTGGTTCACCATCTCAGTTAAGAGCGTTTTGCAAACAACATCAAATTGATATGGTATTTTCATCTGTATTTGAAACCGAAATTGGTAGACAAGCCTCACTACAATTAGCCGCAGAATTATCCACAAATAACCGCGCTGTTGGCTTTGGAATTAACCACTTTTTTCAACAACAAGAAGCAAACTGGCTAGAAAACCTATGGAAGAACTTTTAAATAATCTCCAAAATCATGATTGGCTAATTTGTGATCATAGCCAAGAATTACCAAAGATAGCAACAGAATTATATTTAAAATTAACCCAGTTATCAAACCCAAAAATCATCATTGCAGAAAAATCACCAGTAAGATTTTTAGGAAGTTTGATTGCGGCTTGTGCGGCTAAATGTCCAGTTTTTCTCTGTAACCCAGATTGGAGTCCAGACGAATGGGAACAAGTCTTTAATTTAATTCAACCAGATATAGTTTTAGGAATAGATTATCACTTTTCAAAATCACCAATTCCCAATTACCAATCACCAACCCCCCATAGTATCATGATTCCTACTGGTGGTTCATCAGGAAAGATCAAATTTGCTATTCATACATGGCAAACATTAACCGCCTCTGTACAGGGATTTACAGAATATTTTCAAATCAATGCAGTTAATTCATTTTGTATATTACCATTATATCATGTGAGTGGATTAATGCAATTTATGCGTTCCTTTACAACAGGCGGTAAATTAGTAATTACCACGTCTAAAACCTTAGAAAATTGGCAATTACCAAATATTAATCCCCACGATTTTTTTATATCTTTAGTTCCTACCCAACTACAAAAAATCTACCAAAATCCCGCATTAACTCAATGGTTATCCCAATTTTCTACTGTCCTTTTAGGAGGTGCGCCACCTTGGGAAGAACTATTAGAAAAAGCGAGATTTCATCAAATTAGATTAGCACCTACCTATGGAATGACAGAAACCGCTTCTCAAATAGCAACACTCAAACCAGATGAATTTTTACAAGGTAAATTTAATAGTGGAAAAGTTCTGCCCCATGCTAAAATTATCATTGATAATCCCCCAGGAAATCTAAATATTCAAACTCAATCTTTAGCATTAGGTTATTATCCCCAAATCTGGGAAAATAGAAATAACTTTATAGTTGATGATCTGGGTTTTTTAGATAGTCAAGAATACTTACATATTATTGGCAGAAATAGCGATAAAATTATTACAGGTGGGGAAAACGTTTATCCAATCGAAATTGAAGCGGCGATTAGAAAAACTCAAATGGTAACTGATGTTTGTGTAATTGGTGTACCTGATAAACATTGGGGACAAGCATTAACAGCTATGTATATTCCCAATCATCAAAATATTTCTCATTTGCAAATTCAAACTCAACTAAAAAATCAACTGAGTAAATTCAAAATTCCCAAACATTGGATTTCCCTACCGAACTTACCTCGGAATACTCAAGGTAAAATCAACCGTCAACAACTCCAAAAAATCGCCGAAGATATTCTAAAAACCAACTAATCACATCACATCCTCCCTTGATTTTCTTCTTTCTGCACCTTCCGCATCTCTGTGATTAGTGGTTAACCAATTATTCATATAATCTGGTAATTCCTGCTTCATTTTACTACTTGCATCAATACAAACGTGCCTAGTAATTGCCCTTGCAACTATGACTTCATCTATGATCATCTCATAGGTAATTTCAAACTTATCTAAACCTATTTTTTCTGCTAATAGACTAATCATTAAATTGTCACCACAATACATAGGACGTAAAAAATCTACATTTGCATGAACAATAGGAAAAGCCACAGATGGATTAGTAAAAAATGATTTAAGATTAATACCAGAAGCTGCTAATGAAACCTCATAAGCTTCATGACAAATTCTCAAAATGTTAGCGAAATAAACGACTCCAGCCGCATCAGTATCTTCAAATCTTACGGTGTAGTAATATATAAAAGCCATTACAAAAATGTCCTGAATTAAAATCTGCTATTACATATCATTTTACTTCATCAATACCTTGTCTAAATTAGAAAAAGTCTTGATTTGTAGGTTGGGTTGTGGAACGTAAACGTATCCCTGCGGGACACTGCGTGAACGCGAAGCAATAGCATGAAACCCAACAAATGCGTTAGGTTGCGCTGTCGCTTAACCCAACAAAGCAGAAAATGGACAAGGTATTGTTCATATTAACTTTTAATAAAAAATTGCGATGTTGCTATAGCTAGAGGACTCTCATTTAAATTACAGCAGTTTGTGATCAAGTCCAGTACAAAAATAGCTATCTAAATAGGGTCAAAAAACAATCCACAATGATTAAACCAATTGAGAGCATTTTCATCAGTAATAGCATTAACCGCCATAGTAATTGCCTCATCAAGT
>NZ_JAQMSE010000037.1:0-19392 GCF_028330045.1 Aphanizomenon sp. CS-733/32 | reverse complement strand
GCTTTTCACTTCTACCCATAGTTTCCAATTCTTCTAATAAATTCTCTAAATCAACAGCAGAAAATTCTCCTGTACGCAGTTGGTTAATGGTTGTTCTGATCCACAGGTAATAATCTTGATCGTATAAGGTTTGGGTTGTTGATTGTGTTGATGTAACCATATACTGGTGAGGATTTTGCTATTTCTTTTATTTTAACTTGGTTTTGATGGATTGTCAGAATCAGGATATCTGGTTACTGAGCAAAGTCGAAGTACAGGATTCTCAAGATGTTGATTATGATTTTCGGGACTTGATTATTCATTTTTGATTGAACCTACACAATTTACCTTAAATCCAGCAATTCTCATTTTAAAGTTTCATCGCTCAAAAGTCAGAACCACGGATTATACGGATTAAAAGATGGCGCGGATTAGGTTGTTTGCCATGATAAAAGTTACTAAAATCCGTGAAATCAGTGCCATCCGTCTAAATCCGTGATCCTGACAAAATGAAAAATGTGTGCTATACTGAATTCAGACACCAAAACCCGCTTTTTGTAAAAAAAATATTTTGTGAAGCTGGATTGAGGGCGATCGCCTATGATAGAAAGTATATAAATCACAAGTTAGGTTAAAATCAACAAACTTTACCTAAAATATACTATGCTGAAATGTTCATGCACATCATCGTGAATTTGTACAGCGCGCAAGTCCTAACGCCATATTATTTTTGACTTTTGACTTTTGACTTCCGCCTTGGGGTACTAGCATTATATTGGTAAACCCAGCCAAAAAATCAGGAGCAGATTTAACTCTCAGAATAATTTTTGTAACAATTGCTACAATTTTTTAAATTGCCCTGGAAATGAATTGAATTAAGTTGATAGTATATTCATCAAGCATGAATAATTAATAAAACTTTAACTATCTATATGATGCAAATCACAGCTACTCAGCCAAGAAAGTGCTATGGTAAAGGAAATAATTGGGCATTTACAAATGACAATTACCTAAGGGTGTAACACCTAGGTCACTATGTAAAAAAAACTGATCAACCCTAACCGTATTTGTTAACCGACAAATAAAATATCTAACTCACCATTAACAAAAAGCCAAAAGGTAGATGAAGTATCAAAGTTATTAGGATAAAAAACTAGCGAGCATCAGAAAATTCTGATTGATAAACTGTCAAAAACACAACTATTTCAGCTAATATACATGAACCAATCTGCGAAACGTTACTCACCGCTCCAAGCTGCCCTGATTGGTGGAGCGATCGCCACAACTGCTACTATATCTGTATTTGGTCAAGCTTGGACACGCTGCGTTCATGCTGCTTTACAAGATAGTCCGAAAGCATTAGTTGACCAAGTTTGGCAGTTGGTGAATCGTGAATATGTTGATGGAAAATTTAACCAACAAGATTGGCAAGCAGTCCGGCAAAGTCTATTAAGTAAAGACTATACTTCTAAAGACGAGGCTTATGTAGCAATCCGCGAGGCTTTACAAAAGCTAGGTGATCCCTACACCCGGTTTATGGACCCCAAACAATATGAATCCCTGACAAACCAAACATCTGGGGAAGTGTCCGGGATTGGGATTCGGATGCAAATCAACGAAAAAACCAAACGCCTCACAGTTATAGAAGCAATAGAAAACTCTCCAGCCCTCAAAGCTGGACTGAAATCAGGCGATGAAATTTTGGCAATAAATGGCAAATCTACCCTAAAAATGACAGTGGAAGATGCCTCAAAATTGATTCGTGGTCAAATAGGTACTTCTGTCAGCTTAGATATAGAAAGACCGAATAACAAATTTAATATTAAATTGACAAGGGCAACTATAGAAGTTCCCACAGTCCGGTATACCCTCAAACAAGAATCTGGTCGCCGAGTAGGGTATATTCGGTTACAGGAATTTAGTTCCCATGCAGCGGATCAAATGCAGGTAGCTATTCGCACTTTAAAAGCCCAAAAAGTTGATTCCTACGTTTTAGACTTGCGAGGTAATCCTGGTGGTTTGTTAAATGCGAGTATAGAAATTGCCAGAATGTGGCTAGATGACGGTCATATCGTCAAAACTGTAGACCGCAAAGGATCAAGCTCTCAAACAAAAGCCAATCAGACAGCTATTACCAAACTACCTTTAGCCGTTTTAGTGGATGGTAATTCCGCTAGTGCTAGTGAAATCCTCACCGGTGCCCTCAAAGATAATAAACGGGCTGTAGTTGTTGGTAGTCAAACCTTTGGTAAGGCTTTGGTGCAGTCAGTCCATGAACTAGGCGATGGTTCAGGTTTAGCTGTGACTATTGCCCATTACTATACACCCAATGGTACAGATATCAATCATAAAGGGATTGCCCCCGATATCAAGCTAGACCTGACCCAAACCCAAGAGCGCCAATTAGCTTCTAATCCGAATTTAATCGGTACAAATAGCGATCCCCAATATGCCCGTGCTGTTGCTGTGCTTTCTAGTGGCAAAGTAGCACAATCAGTGACAAATGAAGATCCTCAGTCCATTAGTGTCAATGCGAAAGACTTGAAGTTTTAGCATTCATTGTAGGTTGGGTTGAAGCATGAAACCCAACCTAAGAATCAAGAGTTAATGAATAAATTGCCTATCTTCTTCTGCTACCGAAACCGGAAGAACGACGACTGGAAGAACGTCCACCACTACCAAAACTACTACCAGAATTGCGTCGGGTAGAGCTAGAGTTACCAGAAGGACGAAGGGTACTACCACCAAAACCAGAACCAGAAGCTCGTCCAGTTGTGGTACTGCGGTTCGCGCTTCCTGAAGAGGAATTTCTGATGTTTCCTGTGGTGCGGAAAGCCGTGCGATTTCTCACCGCTGCGGGTGGTTCATTGTAGCGAGAACGGTAACTAGAAACAGCCGAGTCATAGTTAGAACCATAGCCACCATAACCATTCATGATTCCACCGGGCTGATACACGGGGGGAACATAATATTGAGGTCTAAATAACATACTACCAATAGCTTGACCCGCAACATTACCAACTAAAGCTCCGGCAAAAGGGGCCCAAAAACTACTTTGCTGACGGACAATTACAGTTTCCGGTTGTCCGGTTTGGGGATTGTTTCTGGTTTCAGTGACATTATGGACGTACTCAAGTTTGAAGTCTTCAGTCATGTATAGAACTGGCTGACCATTTTCTACTTTTAAGTAAGTTTTCTTACCTGCTTTGATTTCATCATCAGTCAATCGTGCCATTTGCAGCTTTTCTGTGGCAAAGCTGGGGGGATTGTTATTGAGTAAAAACAAGGTATACTCACCATTGGCATCGTTGTATGTACCCTGTTGTACTTCATACTGACCATCATTTAACTTGGTGGGAGTAGCGGTTTGGCTAATGTTCTTACTTGAAGAATTAGCGTCGTTTCCTCCTCCGCAAGCAACAGTTGTTAAGCACAAAGTCAAGGCTAAACAAACAACTGTAAATTTACGTAGTATACTGATAACCATTGTGTTCATGTTTGTTTTCGGGTACTTATTACAGACTAACGAATCATTTACAGGGGAATCAATTCTGGATAATATTCCAATAATTGGTCGCTGGAAAGTTCATCGCCTAATTGGGCTGGGGAAAAATGTACTTGGATAGCGCGGAGTTTATGTTTGTAGTGTAGATTAATTAGGGCTTTAAAGGCATCTTTCAAAGCTTGGATGTTGGACAAATCGGTTTCTAACTCTGGAACTTCCCCTCTATAAGCGACTGTAATCATGACAACGATGTTACGAGTGACAGGAATGGATAAGGGCTGATTTGAGGAATTTAAATCCAGATTAGCTCCATATCTTTCGGCTGAGTCTGTGAATAATTCATTGATATAATCTCCTGCTTCCCCTTCATCCCAAAAGACATCACCTTCATTGGCAGAAGCCAACCAATATTCGTCAAGTCTAAGAAAAGTTTCGCAGATTTCCACCAATCCTTCCCCTAAAATCTCCATCTCACCTTCAGAATCAATCGCCGCTCTGGCGGCGCGATTGAGAGTGCCTAAGATTGGTGCTACGTCACCTCCCGCTAAATGCAAAAACAACCGACAGACAACATAGCGAGTTCTGCCTATCATTCGATTAAAAGTATCACGCATTTTTTTCCTGTGGTTTTAGTAGATTAGTTCAAAATTCTGAATTACCTCTATATCCTACCCACTAACAACGAACAACTAACAATTAACCAATACAGTAAAATTCTTTGATAAAATCTGCAATTACGGAAAAGTCAGGTATGGTGTATGCTGGCTTATCGGATATCTCTTCATTGTTGCTAAATTTTTTCCCAAATTGAGGATGATCGTAAACTGTCAGATTTTTAGAGTGAGAATTTGTTAATACTGTTCTGGTAGGTGCTTTGAAAAAACTTAGTTTTTGGGCTGCTTCTAAATTTTTGTTGGTTTCTTCAATTATCTTGGCTTTTCTCATCGCTTTCGATAAAAAGATGATTAGTTGTTTGACTATTTTGATGGACTTAAGATCCTGCTGTTGGATAATTTGCAGGCTGGGGGGAGTAAGATTAAAAAATTCTTTGGCTTTTTCTGGGGTAAAATTCTGAATGATTGAGCGATCGCCATTGCTGGAAAGATCAACCCATTGGCAAATAATCCCTTCTATTTTTAATCCGAATCGGTGTGTGCCATGCAGTTTAGCCCCGGTTAATGTTGCTCCAGATAAATCTGCACCATTCCATTCGACTTTAATTAATTTTGCTTGGGTTAAATTGGCATGAACAAAACTCGTATTGGTCAAATTAGCATTGGTCAAATCTGCTCCGGTTAAATTAGCACCGCTAAGTTTGGCTTCGCTTAAATCCGCGAAACTAAGATTAGCCCCTCGTAAATCCACCCAACGCAGATTAGCTCCTCGCAAGTCAGCACCAGTTAGGTTGGCTAAGGATAGGTTAGCTTGTCTCAGTTCGGTGTTTTGTAGGTTAGCTCCGGTGAGGTCACAAGCGCCTAATTCTGTACCCTGTAGATTAGCCATTTCCAAGTTAGCTTCTCTGAGAAAACATCCTCTGAGGTTGGCTTCACTCAGGTTAGCATGACGGAGATTAACTTGTCTGAGTGTGGCTTCTCGTAAATCAGCACCGCTCAGATTAGCATCTAAGAGATTAGCACGAGTTAAATCAGCACGAACTAACTCACCACGAACTAGGGAAGCTCCACAAAGTTGAGCGCGGCTCAAATCTGCCCGCACTAAATTGGCAACATTGAGACTGCATCCGTTAAGAATTGCATCTGTAAGATTTGCACCACTCAATCGAGCTACATTCATTTGAGCATTAGTTAAATTAGCTTTACTGAGATTAATTCCACTCAAATTGGCTACGTTCAAGTTAGACTTACTCAGGTTAATGCCACTAAGATTAATGCTACTAAAATTTGATTCTGCCAGATTAAGACCACTAAAGTCTAAAACCCCTTCTGAATATTTGGCGATTAGTTCTGCTTCTAAATTCATGAATCTACCCTGGTATTGCCAACTTTAGGAGTTGGAGTTGGTAAAGTATCGAGAGAATAAGTAAAAATTAAATTTTCAAAATGACGATGAAAATTGGTATTGCAGGACTGGGACTCATTGGTGGTTGTTTAGGTTTCGATTTACGATCGCAAGGACATTATATTTTAGGTGTCAGCCGTCGTGAATCAACCTGTGAGAAAGCAATTAAACTTGGTAGTGTTGATCAAGCCTCGGTGGACTTGAGCTTGTTGGCATCAGCAGAGGTTGTATTTATTTGTACCCCTATAGGACTGATAGTCCCCCAAGTGAAAGAATTAATAACTCATTTACCAAAGACTACTATTATCACTGATGTTGGTTCAGTTAAAACACCCATAGTGGAAACGATTTCTCCTTTATGGGAAAATTTTGTTGGTGGTCATCCCATGGCGGGAAAAACTGATGTCGGAATAGAAGCAGCACAGCGAAATTTGTTTGTCAATCGGCCTTATGTATTAACGCCAGTGGAGACAACACCCAGTGATGCTGTGATAATTGTAGAAGAAATTGTGCGATCGCTCGGTTCGGTTATCTACCATTGTCAACCAGAACAACATGATCGGGCTGTGAGTTGGATTTCTCATTTACCTGTAATGGTGAGTGCCTCCTTGATTGCAGCTTGTTTAAGTGAGAAAGATCCAGAAATTGCTACATTAGCCCAAAATTTTGCTAGTTCAGGGTTTCGAGATACAAGTAGGGTTGGGGGAGGAAATCCCGAATTAGGAGTCATGATGGCCCAATATAATCGCCAAGCATTATTACATTCTCTTCATCAATACCGCGAAAATTTGTCTGAGTTTATTCATATAATTGAGCAGGAAAAATGGGAATTGTTAGAGGAAAAGTTTAAATTCAATCAGCAAGCGCGTCCTGATTTTGTTGGAGTCAGGAATCAGGAGGAATGATCCAGAACTTGAGAAAGTGCTTGATTTGAAATATAAATGAGGGCGCAAGCCCTGCGCCCCTACGGCTTTATTGCGATTTATACATTAAATCGGAATAATAGTACATCACCTTCTTGGACAATATATTCTTTTCCTTCACTTCTGACTAAGCCTTTTTCTTTGGCTGCACTCATGGAACCATGAGTTACTAAATCATGATAAGCTACAGTTTCTGCCCGAATAAATCCCCGTTCAAAATCAGAGTGAATGACTCCTGCCGCTTGAGGTGCAGACATCCCGGCATTGATTGTCCAAGCACGGGTTTCTTTCGGTCCACAGGTGAAATAAGTCCGTAATCCTAAAAGGGTGTAAGTTGCCCGAATTAAGGATTTTAAGCCACCTTCTTTCACACCTAAAGATTCCAAAAAGTCAGCTTTATCGGCTTCTGCTAATTCGACTAATTCCGCTTCTACTTGGGCAGAAACTATGACAACTTGGGCATTTTCAACCGCCGCAACTGCTCGCACTTTTTCGACAAAATCATTACCTGTAGCTAAATCTTCTTCAGAAACATTAGCAGCGTAAATAATGGGTTTATTGGTAAGTAATCCTAATCCTTTAATAATTTCCGATTCTTCGGCATTTAAACCAACTTGACGAACAGATTTACCCTCATTTAAAGCGACAGCTAATTTTTCCAGAATTTCTATCTCCGATTGTGCATCCTTGCTGGTACGGGCAAGTTTACGAGTTCTTTCAATCCGTTTTTCAATTTGGAATAAGTCCGATAAACCAAGTTCTAAATTAATGATTTCAATATCTCGTGCTGGGTCAACAGAACCAGCTACGTGAATGATATCATCATTTTCAAAACAACGCACAACATGAACGATCGCATCAACTTCCCGAATGTGGGATAAAAATTGATTACCCAGTCCTTCTCCTTGACTTGCACCTTTAACTAAACCGGCAATGTCAACAAATTCAACACGGGCAGGTATAGTTTGCACTGAGGTGGCAATTTTGGCGAGAACGTCTAACCGGTCATCGGGGACTGAGACCATACCAACATTCGGTTCAATGGTGCAAAATGGGAAGTTAGCGGCTTCAGCTTTAGCGTTAGCGACTACAGCGTTAAATAGGGTTGATTTTCCGACGTTGGGAAGTCCGACAATTCCGGCTCTTAGCATTGCAAATTTTAGATTTTGGTTTCAAGTATAAGGATAATTCAAACAGGAGGATGGTTGGAGTTAATTCACAAAAAGACTTTCATCCCTCCTACATTTGGCAGGTATGTTGGGAATTATCCACAATAGCAGGTGACAGGGAACAGGGAACAGGTGACAGTGCGAGAAGCCTCTTTATGGATTAGTTGATGTCCTAACCGCCTTGTCTATGGCTATAAATATGCAAAATTGCCTGAGTCCTTGTTTTTATTAAACCCGACAAAAATAGTCGGGTATGTTTGACGTGGATTTTGCCTCGTGTTAGTATCATTCCAAAGTTGACGGATACCCAGGGAAAGCAAGATTATGACTCAGGCGATTACAAACCTCAACCAAGCGAACACTTCTATTCTCAAGGCTTTGAAGTGTAAAGAGTGTGGAGCGGAATACGAACTCAAAGCTACTCATGTATGTGAGTTGTGTTTTGGACCGTTGGAAGTCAAATATGATTACAATGTTCTCAAGAGCTTAGTTAGTCGAGAAACTATTGAAGCCGGTCCTAATTCGATTTGGCGCTACCGTCACTTTTTGCCCGTTGCTACAGATAATTTTATAGATGTAGGCACAGGGATGACTCCATTGGTGCGTTCCCACCGTCTGGCTCGTCGCCTGGGTTTAAATAAACTTTATATTAAAAATGATGCCGTGAATATGCCCACCCTGAGCTTTAAGGATCGGGTGGTGTCAGTGGCACTAAGTAGAGCCAGAGAATTAGGTTTTACGACTGTTTCTTGTGCTAGTACAGGTAATTTAGCAAATTCTACCGCGGCGATCGCTGCTCATGCCGGTTTAGATTGCTGTGTATTTATTCCTTCTGACTTAGAGGCTGGTAAAGTTATCGGCAGTTTGATTTATAGTCCAACTCTGATGGCTGTGAAAGGCAACTATGATCAAGTTAATCGTCTTTGTTCGGAGGTCGCCAATACACACGGTTGGGGCTTTGTCAATATTAACTTGCGTCCCTACTATTCCGAAGGTTCTAAGACATTAGGTTTTGAAGTTGCAGAACAACTAGGTTGGGAATTACCAGATCATATTGTTGCACCTTTGGCTTCTGGTTCTCTGTTCACCAAAATCTATAAAGGTTTCCAAGAATTTGTAGAAGTTGGTTTAGTAGAAGCTAAAGATGTCCGTTTCAGTGGTGCTCAAGCAGAAGGTTGTTCCCCCATTGCCACAGCCTTTAAAGAAGGTAGAGACTTCATTCAACCAGTTAAACCTAACACAATTGCTAAATCAATTGCGATCGGCAACCCTGCAGACGGTGTATATGCTGTAGAAATCGCTCAAAAAACCAATGGTAATATTGAATCAGTTAATGATGCCGAAATTATCGAAGGTATTAAACTCTTAGCAGAAACCGAAGGCATTTTTACCGAAACCGCAGGTGGTACAACCGTTGCTGTTCTCAAAAAATTAGTTGAAGCTGGTAAAATTGATCCAGATGAAACTACAGTTGTTTATATCACTGGTAATGGTTTGAAAACCCAGGAAGCAATTCAAGGCTATATTGGCGAACCTTTGACAATTGATGCCAAACTAGATAGTTTTGAACGGGCTTTAGAAAGATCCCGCACCCTTGATCGTTTAGAATGGCAACAGGTTCTAGTTTAGAAGTTATGGCGGTTAGAAACCGCAGCTACACAAACAAAGTCCGCCTACGCGGACTAAAAAAATGAAGAGTTTGAAACCCACGCAGGTGGGTTTTGCCTATGTAGACGCGGTTTCTAACCGCCAATTTAACGCAATCCCTACCAACCCACTCACTAAAAATTAACGTTTAAACAATGGCTGTCAAAGTTTTAGTTCCCACTGTTCTACAAAAGTATACAGAAGATCAAGCTGTCTTAGAATGTAGTGGTAGTAATATTTCTGAATTGTTTGATTACTTAGAAGCAAACTATCCTGCTATTAAGGGGCGTTTACGGAAGCCAGACGGAGAGCCTTTACGGTTCTTAAATTTCTATGTTAACAGTGAAGATATTCGATTTTTACAAAATACGGAAACACCACTTGAGGATAAAGATGAAGTGAGTATTGTTCCCGCTGTTGCAGGTGGTTGAAATATTTATTGGGGTTTAGGGTATGGGGTTTTGAAAGTCCCAAATTACCCATTACCCAATCTTATGGTTCTTTTAAGGAAAATGCTATTTGTAAGCGATCGTCAATTACCATAGCATTAACCATTACCAATCTAAAATAGATAGAAAGTATCAAATAATCGTTATATATAAATAGTTGTGGCTATGCTCTGGTATGTCAAAATGGAAATAACTGACTACCCCAAAATGAGCAATGGCAGAAGAAACTAATCAAAATCAAGCGGGTGATGTGGGTTCTAATCCTGCTACAACCGCCCCAGAAAAGCCCGCCGCAGACGCAAAAGCCGCCAAAAAGGAAAAGCCCCCGGCGTTGGAAGATAAGCCTTTTGAAGAGTTTATGCAGCAACATTACCTACCAGCGTTACAAGAGGCAATTACTAAAGAAGGTGTACCAGATGTGAAGCTGACTTTTGCCAAGCAGAAGTATTCTATTATTGGTTTTAATTCAGCAGAAGAATGTTGGCAAGTTATCGGTTCTTGGCAAGGGGGACAGCGCCAGTTTAACGTATATTTCCCTGAAGCCAATATTCAAGGTAAAAAGGGATTTTCCTGTAATGAAGGTAAAAAACCAAGTACCTTGGAATCATTTTTAATTGATGAGCGTAAAATTACCCTAGATTTATTGGTATCTCGGTTAGTGTATCGCTTGAATGGACAGAAATGGCTAGGTAGAAATTAGTCAATGGAATAATAAGTCACGACTCCAGAAATGGGGTCGTTATTTTCTGTCATAGTCAAGATATCCGGGATTTAAGGGTTTACATGACATAACAATTGAAACAATAATTAGTATATTCAAACATGGCAATTTTACATGGAATTTGGGTAATAAATAATCAAAGTAGTTATTTCTTTATTTGGGGAGAAACTTGGCGTTCTTCACAGGTGCATACTGAAGTATCTTCTGAAATTCCTTCCTATCCATTGGCTATGACATCAGTGGAATTAAATGAATGGTTAGAAGTATCTAATTTATCAATTCCTAATTTAATTCAGCCTTCTCCTACTACTAAACAAAGAATTAAAAATAAACCACCGACAGAAACAAAATTACCTACTCATTCGCAAATCGTCTCTTTACCAACTTATTTTATAAAAAATAAAAAATCAGAACTTACAACAATTTTACCAGTTCATTCTGTTAGTGTGGATATAGATTCTCCCTTTTTACAATATTTACAGCCTTGGAAAATTGATGGTTTTTGTTTAACTCCAGCATTAGCAATTAAATTTCTCACATCTTTGCCTTTGAGTGCAAATGATAGTAAAGCGGCTTTATTAGGAGCAGATATTCATTTTTGGGTACATATTTACAGATGGCATTTAGACTTAATTTCTCGTTGTAAGTTTTTACCAACTGTTGAAAAACAAGATAGCAATTTAATGGCCAAATGGCAGGTACTTTTAGATAGTGCCATAGATATTACAAGGTTAGAAAAATTCGCCTCACAAATGCCCTTATCTTGTCGCACATATCAACCAACTACCGATAATATCGCAATTGATTTACCATTAACACCCCAAGAATTAATATTATCATTCCTCAATAATATTACAGACCATCAATTGCGGTTAATGGTTGGTTCTCAATCTCCCCTTGAACCTAGAATGATGATGTCTTTACCTGTAACATTACAGCAATGGTTACAAGGATTAATTAATGCAAATAATACAATTAATCAAGCAGGAGGAGAACGTTTAGAAACTACTTTAAAAGCTTGGACGTTACCCTTACAATATCAACTTACAGGCAAAGCTTTATTTAGAACTTGTTTTCAGTTGCTACCTCCAGAAAACGAAGAAGCAAATTGGACTTTAAAATATTTTCTTCAAGCAGCCGATAACCCAGATTTTTTAATCGCCGCAGTGACAATTTGGCAGCAACCCGTAGATACATTTGTTTATCAAAATCGCACCATTGAACAACCTCAAGAAACATTCTTGCGAGGTTTAGGTTTAGCTTCTCGATTATATCCCATAATTACCCCCAGTTTAGAAACCACATCTCCCGAATTTTGTCACCTTACCCCTACAGAAGCTTATGAATTTATCAAAACTGTAACTTGGAGATTTGAAGATAGTGGTTTAGGAGTAATTTTACCTCCTAGTTTAGCCAATCGAGAAGGCTGGGCAAACCGCTTAGGGTTAAAAATTAGTGCTGAAACTCCTCAACAAAAGTCAGGACGTTTGGGTTTACAAAGTTTATTAAATTTTCAATGGCATTTAGCAATTGGTGGACAAACAATTTCTAAATCTCAGTTTGATAAACTCGTAAAATTAAATAGTCCTTTAGTCGAAATTAATGGTGAATGGGTAGAACTGCGTCCCCAAGATATTAAAACGGCCCAAACCTTTTTTGCTTCTCGCAAAGAACAAATGTCTCTTTCCTTAGAAGATGCTTTACGCATAAGTCAAGGAGATACCCAAGTCATTGAAAAATTGCCTGTTGTGAGTTTTGAAGCTTCTGGTGCGTTAGAGGCATTAATTGGGGCATTAACTAATAATCAGGAAATTCAACCTTTAACAACTCCTGGCAATTTTACCGGACAATTAAGACCTTATCAAGAAGGTGGTGTAGCTTGGTTAGCATTTTTAGAAAGATGGGGTTTGGGCGCTTGTTTAGCGGACGATATGGGATTAGGTAAGTCCGTGCAGTTTATAGTTTTTCTACTTCATCTCAAAGAAGAAAATTTACTAGAAAAACCAACTTTATTAGTTTGTCCAACTTCGGTTATGGGCAATTGGCAAAAAGAAGTAAAGAAATTTGCTCCCACTCTCAAAGTTCTAGAATATCACGGTGATAAACGTCCCAAAGGTAAAGCATTTACAGAAGCCGTTAATAAACATGATTTAGTAATTACTAGCTATTCACTCATTCACCGCGATATTAAATTATTAAAAGCAATTGAATGGCAAATAATAGTTTTAGACGAAGCCCAAAATATCAAAAATTCAGAAGCGAAACAATCCCAAGCAGTCCGGCAATTAGAAACCACATTTCGGATTGCTTTAACAGGTACACCTGTAGAAAATAGATTACAAGAATTATGGTCTATTTTAGATTTCCTAAATCCTGGTTATTTAGGGAATAAACAATTTTTCCAAAGACGGTTTGCAATGCCCATTGAAAAGTATGGTGATACTGCTTCTTTAAATCAATTACGTTCTTTAGTGCAACCTTTCATTTTACGACGATTAAAAAGTGATAAAGACATTATTCAAGACTTGCCAGACAAACAAGAAATGACAGTTTTTTGTGGATTAACTGCCGAACAAGCTACATTATATCAACAATTAGTAGATGAATCTTTAGTAGAAATTGAATCGGCAGATGGTTTACAACGTCGGGGGATGATTTTAGGGTTATTAGTTAAGTTAAAGCAAATCTGTAATCATCCTTCCCAATATTTAAAATTAGCAACTTTAGAAAAACATCATTCGGCTAAATTACAAAGACTCGAAGAAATGTTAGATGAGGTAATAGCAGAAGGAGACAGGGCTTTAATTTTCACACAATTTGCTGAATGGGGTAAATTACTCCAACCGCATTTAGAAAAACAATTAGGACGGGAAATTTTCTTTTTATATGGTAGCACCAGTAAAAAGCAAAGGGAGGAAATGATTGATAGATTTCAACATGACCCCCAAGGACCACCAATTATGATTTTATCGTTAAAAGCTGGTGGTGTCGGCTTGAATTTAACCAGGGCAAATCATGTTTTTCACTTTGATAGATGGTGGAATCCCGCAGTCGAAAATCAAGCCACAGACAGAGTATTTAGAATTGGTCAAACTCGCAATGTTCAAGTTCATAAATTTGTGTGTACTGGAACATTAGAAGAAAAAATAAATGATATGATTGAAAGTAAGAAACAACTAGCCGAACAAGTTGTAGGTGCAGGAGAAGATTGGTTAACGGAAATGGATACAGACCAACTTCGTAATTTATTAATATTAGACAGGAATGCTGTGATTGAAGAAGATGAAGGTTAAAAATATATGACAGAAAATATAGACCATGACCGCTTATTCAAAGAACTAATATCAACCTTTTTCATAGAATTTATAGAATTATTCTTTCCTCAAGTTCTTGAATATATAGACACTGAATCAATTACATTCTTAGACAAGGAAATATTTACTGATGTTACCGCAGGAGACAAATATGAAACCGACTTGATAGCCAAAGTTAAATTTTTAGGTCAACCTTCTTATTTTGTGATTCATGTTGAAGCAGAATCAGGTGCAAGAGCGAAATTCAATCAAAGAATGTTTCGTTATTTTGCCAGATTAGATGAAAAATTGGACTTACCAATCTATCCCATAGTTATATTTTCCTATGACTCCCCCAAAACCGTAGCCGTAAATAACTATCAAATCAACTTTCCTGATTTTCAAGTGCTAAAATTTAATTATCAAGTAGTGCAACTCAATCAACTCAACTGGCGAGACTTTTTAACCCGTCAAAATCCAGTTGCATCGGCTTTGATGTCAAAAATGAGCATAGCACCAGAAGATAGGCCAAAAGTCAAAGCAGAATGTTTAAGGTTATTAGTCACCTTAAAATTAAATCCAGCCAAAATGCAATTGATATCAGGTTTTATTGACACATATCTGAGATTAAATAAACTAGAAAAAGATAGATTTCAAACAGAAATAGGCACATTAATCAAAGAAGAAAAGGAGGAAGTTATGCAAATTGTCACCAGTTGGATGGAAGAAGGAATTGAACGAGGAATTGAACGAGGAATTGAACGAGAAAAAAATTTAATTCTCCGTTTAATTAATAGAAAGTTTGGACGAATTAATCTAGAATTAGAAACTGAAATTAGAAGTTTGAATATAGAAATCATTGAAACTTTGGGAGAAGCAATATTTGATTTAGATACTGTGGAAGATTTGCAAAATTGGTTAGATAATCTTTGATATATGAGTAATGAAACCTTACAAGCAAGTCGGGAATGGTGGTCACAAAGGTGGCTAGATTTACTGGATGCTTACCGATTTAAAAAGCGATTAGAACGGGCAAGAAATTATTCTCGACAAGGAAATGTTCTGAGTATTAAATTTAAGGCTGGGAAAGTATTAGCTAGAGTACAAGGTAGTGAAGTAGAACCTTATAAAGTTTCTTTATCTCTTGATGCTTTTAGTGAGGAAGAATGGGGTTATGTTGTAGAAACAATGTCTCGAAAAGCGATTTTTGCGGCTAAGTTATTAGCGGGAGAAATGCCGCAAAATATCGAAGAAGTTTTTATTAGTAATGGTTTATCATTATTTCCCTTTACTCTGACTGATGTTCACAGTAAATGTTCTTGTCCTGATAAAGCTGTTCCTTGCAAACATATCGGTGCTGTATATTATCAATTAGGCGATCGCTTTAGTGAAGATCCTTTTGTATTATTTCAACTACGTGGACGCACAAAAGAGCAAATTATTAGCGATTTACGTCAATTACGCAGCAGTAAAAATGTAAACATAATTCAAGAAACATCAGAAATTCAACCAGAGGTTTCTGAACATCAATATCCCGTTAAAATAGATGATTTTTGGCGATATAATGAACCATTAGAATCTTCTCTAGTGGTAATTTCACCTGCTGTGACTGCAACAATATTAGATGTATTAGGAACAATTCCTTTAGCAAAAGATGAGGAAAATACAACTAATTTACCTGCTGGTGAATTAGTAATGAAATATTTACAAGCAGTGTATAAAGATGTAAGTCAAAAGGCATTTTTAGCAGCGATGAATGTGGAATCATAAGTTTTTATTCTTTCAGCTTTTACTTCTTACCCATTCTCTCACTGCTTTTCTAATCGCCCGTCTACCATTTGTCCGATTTTGTACAATTATTTGTGGTAAATCCCGAATTTCTAAACTAGGAAATACTAGACTTTTCTCAGATTCCACATATTCCCCAGATTGCAAAAGATAAATTTTCAATTCACCAGAATCATAACACCAAATCTCAGGAACTCCCAAACGAGCATAAATAGGAAACCGATTTAAAGACTTATTGCTAACATCAATTTCTAAAGCTAAATCCGGAGGTGGATCTTTTTGCAAATCTAAATCTAATCTACCTCTAACTAAGGGTTCATTTTGAAAATAAAAACAATTATCAGCTTCAATTCCTGCCATTTTGCGTTCTCGCTTCCAGGTTGTTGAACCTAAACTTTCATAGTCTAAATCCAACTCTTCAGCGATATCTTTAACTGCATCACTAATTACTTCTTTATATTGTTCATGTTCTGGTAAAGGTGTCATAATTTCTAAATTTCCATCATCATAAGCCACCCTAGCAGCCCGATTTTCTCCCAAATCTTGTAGCAGATTCTCAAATTGTTGCCAACTGATGTTATAAAGCATAACTCTATCAGCGCGATGTTTGGTTATTATCATTTGTATATCTCAGCATAAAATCCAAGTTAATTTAATTATAGCAAGTGACAATTCAGATTTTTTTAGGGTGCATCAAATCTGATAAGTCTGTAATAGTAAACAGATTTTAAACAACTGACACACCCTAAATCTTTATCTAAAATTGATAAGAAACACCAATGGAAAAAACAGGATAAATACTCAACCAATCAAGATCGCTTTCTTGTTTTTTCCTTTCTGCTTCGATGTTAGTATTAATTTCTTGTTGTAAAGCAGGTGTTGCATCTGGACCAAATCCAGGTGTTAATAATACTTTTGGAGAGCCAGAAAACATTGCACCTAAATTTGCTGAAAATCCCCAATGTTTACCGGGTTTCACGGCATTACTCCAACCCAGTCCAATATATGGTGCGACACTATTTTCAAAGGAAACTTTAGCGTTCAACGATGTAAGCACAGTTGTGCTGTTATAGTCTTTGTCATTGATCCTAATGGTCACACCATTCTTGGGTTTCCCGGTTCCTTCTAAATTATTATCTTGAAACACCAACCCTCCAGTCAGACGAAAACCACCCTTTTGCCAAGGATGGTAGTCAATTAAGGTAGACACATTAAATAGGTTGAGGTTAGCTTTATAGTCAACATCAGACACAGTAACATCTCTACTTATGCCTAAGCCATTAATGCCTAATTTAGCATTGACATTAGGTGTTATGGATTTTGTGACTGTTGCACCCACACCTAATGTACTAATTTCTGGTGTGATTGCCCAACCGCTAGTTTTTGCAGAAGTTTCACTCTTTTCCCCCGTAGGTTCAGATTTAACTTCCTCTGGCTTTGTTACTGGTGTGGTGACAGGCTGATTAGTACAGCGGGAATTTAAAGGATAATTTTTACAGAACTGATCTAAATCCAGTGGTCTTTTTGCCAGTAAATCACCGGCACTTTGACTGAAAGTTCCTGGTTGAGGAGGAGTCTCACTTTTTTCAGGGGTAATTGACGTGGCAATAACTTCATTTGTAACTGCTGGCTGAGTAATTGATTCTGCAATAACTTCCTCAGCAATAACTACTTGATTAATTGATGCCCCCATTACCAAACCAGCAGTAACTGTCAATACAGACGTCCTGAACTTTAGCTTATTCATTACTTGACTCTTAGTAAAATTTACTTGTTACATTGTATATTAGCAGCAATGTTTAATTATTGTAAGTACCTGTGCAAAATTTATTTTAAATTTTTACTCTTACTTAACAAAATTAAATGTGTTAACTTACACAGAAAACTACAAAAAAAGCCCTTGCGGTGAGGCAAGGGCTATCAAAAGCATGATATTGTCAGTAATGAAATTAAGCCTAGAAAACCCTAGTCGAGGTCAGGCATAAACATTACTGGTTCTGTTTCCCGGTTAATACCCTTCTCAAAACCACCGGCAGCAGCACGGGCGCGGCCTGCGTGCCATAAGTGACCAATGAGGAAGAAGAATCCTAAAACGAAGTGTGAAGTCGCCAACCAAGCGCGAGGAGACACATAGTTAAAGGAGTTAATTTCTGTAGCCACACCACCCACAGAGTTCAAAGAACCCAAAGGCGCGTGAGTCATGTATTCAGCAGCGCGACGAGCTTGCCAAGGCTGAATATCATTCTTGATTTTTTCCAAATCAAGACCGTTAGGTCCACGAAGAGGCTCTAACCAAGGACCACGAAAATCCCAGAAGCGCATGGTTTCACCACCGAAGATGATTTCACCGGAAGGAGAACGCATCAAGTATTTACCTAGACCGGTAGGACCTTGTGCAGAACCGACGTTAGCACCCAAGCGTTGGTCACGAATCAAGAAGGTTAAAGCTTGAGCTTGAGAAGCTTCAGGACCAGTAGGACCGTAAAATTCACTGGGGTAAACGGTGTTGTTAAACCACACCATAACGCAAGCGATGAACCCCATTAAGGAGAGCGCACCTAAGCTATAGGATAGATAAGCTTCACCAGACCAAATGGAGGCACGACGTGACCAAGCAAAAGGCTTGGTGAAAATGTGCCAAATACCACCGGCAATACAAATGAAAGCAATCCAGATGTGACCGCCGATAACATCTTCCATGTTATCAACACTAATAATCCAGCCTTCACCACCGAAGGGAGCTTTGATTAGATAGCCGAAGATGATTGCGGGGTTGAGTGTGGGATTAGTAATCACACGCACATCACCACCACCTGGTGCCCATGTATCATAAACTCCACCGAAGAACATAGCCTTCAGCACCAACAACAGCGCACCACATCCCAGGATGATTAGGTGGAAGCCGATGATGTTGGTCATTTTGTTCTTGTCTTTCCAGTCATAACCAAAGAAGGCAGAATATTCTTCTAAGGTTTCAGGACCACGAACGGCATGATAAATACCGCCAAAGCCTAGAACTGCGGAGGAAATCAGGTGAAGTACACCGACAACGAAGTATGGGAATGTATCAAAAACTTCACCACCTGCACCAACGCCCCAACCCAGTGTGGCGAGGTGGGGAAGCAGAATCAAGCCTTGTTCGTACATAGGCTTTTCTGGGATGAAGTGAGAGACTTCAAACAAAGTCATTGCTCCAGCCCAGAAGACGATTAAACCAGCATGGGCAACGTGAGCGCCAAGTAGTTTACCAGACAAATTGATTAAACGGGCGTTGCCGGACCACCAAGCGAAGCCGCTTGATTCTTGGTCGCGTCCACCACTAATAACTCTATTAGAGAGCGTTACCACGTGGAAGTACCTCCTCTGGGAATACGAACTGTTCGTGGGGTTGATCTTGAGGAGCCATCCAAGCGCGGATACCCTCGTTCAGTAAAATGTTTTTGGTATAGAAAGTTTCAAACTCTGGGTCTTCTGCTGCCCGTAATTCTTGGGAAACGAAGTCATAAGCTCGCAGGTTTAATGCTAAACCAACGATACCGATAGAACTCATCCACAGGCCTGTTACAGGGACAAACAACATGAAGAAGTGTAACCAACGTTTGTTGGAGAAAGCAACACCGAAAATCTGTGACCAGAAACGGTTTGCTGTCACCATGGAGTAGGTTTCTTCAGCTTGGGTGGGGTTGAAGGCGCGGAAAGTATTTGAACCTTCACCGTCTTCAAATAGGGTGTTTTCTACTGTGGCACCGTGAATGGCACAAAGTAAGGCTCCACCTAAGATTCCCGCTACACCCATCATGTGGAAGGGGTTGAGTGTCCAGTTGTGGAAACCTTGGAGGAATAGGAGGAAACGGAAAATTGCGGCTACTCCAAAGCTAGGTGCAAAGAACCAGCTAGAT
>NZ_JAQMSE010000036.1:0-27791 GCF_028330045.1 Aphanizomenon sp. CS-733/32 | reverse complement strand
TTCCAAATGTGGTTTTAGTGTGTCTCGTAATAAGTTAATCTGGTTCATAGGGGTTTCTTTGATTGTGTGGTAACTTTCTATGAAACCCTTTCTCTGTTTCCTTTGCAAGCTTTTTCTCTATTTTTTGTCCTGTACAGAGTTTGTAATTATGTCATATTTTCGGCTAATGTATTATCAGAGAGAGAAATTATAGCTATAGGGTAGGTTAGCAACAGTACAAAAAAGGTGCGTTATGCGATCGCTAACCCACCCTACAAAACTGAGATATACGTTATTACCAAATCCAAGTATTCAGTTAACAGTGAAAGAGTTGTCAGATATCACGTTTTAGGAAATGATAATTCATTAAAATCTGCATCTTTGGTAAAAATAATATAGTCTTGATTTTTGGCAATCTCCCACACTGTATAATCTGATTCTTGATCTAATTGCATTAAATAAAGATGATTAGAATTAGGATAAATAACAGCCAAAGAATTAACTAAACTGGGTGATAAATTATGATCAAAGAGAAACGAACACCGACGACTTATCACCCGCAACCCACGCTACAACCAGACAGATATTCCTTTACACGCTTTGGCGATGTTGGAAACTCGTCAACCGGACAAAATATTAATATCCCCGACTTCCTTAATGATTTTATAGTTCTTTCACCCGTTATTTTTTTTCAAAAACTTTTGCTGCATCTTCATTACAAAAATATTTACTTCGGGAATATTCATTCTGGAGGCAATTATCGCAAATACCCCAATTCCCAAGACAGCAGATATGGATAATTCTATGAGTAAACTAATTAAATCTGGTTTACCTAACACCTGTTGGGAAGCAAGCAAAGTTCCAAAACTGGCTAAACCCGCAGTTATACTCCCAACTGTTAACCCCAAAATTGGTACACACCATTCTTGCCAAGGTAAGCCATTAAGTTTACGATTGAGCAAAAATAACAACATCAACATGGAACTACAATTAACTCCAACTGTAGCTAAAACTAATCCAGGCGCACCAAAAGGTTCAACTAATATTAAATCTAATACAGCATTAAGAAAAATATTAAGTATACTAATTTTAAAAGGCGTTTGTCCATCACCTAAAGCATAAAATACTCTCACCAAAACATCACGCCCTAGATAGACAAACATTCCAATTCCATAGGCCATTAATAGAGAAGATACTAACTGAGTTGCTTCTTGTTTAAATGCTCCCCGTTGATAAACTAACTGGACAATTGGCACAGATAAGGATACCATTAATGCCCCTAAAGGTAGCATGGTAACGGCAGTTAATAAAAGTCCTTGACGAATGCGTAATTTTAATTCTTCCCAATTCTCTGGGTGAGAAAGTTTGGCAAATGTTGGTAATAAAGGCAGTAAAATAATGTTAGAAATAATCCCCAAGGGAGTTTGAACTAAGAGATTTGCGTAGTTAAAACCTGCGGCTGCACCAACAATAGGACTAGCGAAATAAAGGTCAGTGGCGACATTAATTTGCATCATTCCTGATGATATTGTCGCTGGAGTCATAATTTTAATTACTTCTTGAACACCGGGAGATTTGAAGTCAAATCTTAGGCGTAATCTGCCTAATCCTAAGCGCCATTGCACAATAAGCTGTACTAACCATTGCAGAATTCCTCCTGCCAAAGTCCCCCAAGCTAACACCATGCCACCCATTAAAGCATATTCTGGACTAATAATTTCTTTTCCGTGTTGCCAGGCTAAAATGGCAATGCCGATAATAACAGTAATACTAGATAATAAAGGACTAATGGATAATAACCAATATTGATTAGCTGCATTTAAAGTCCCAAAACCAATGCCAATTAAACCGGCAAATAAGGTCAAAGGAGCCATAATTTGGATTTGACGGATAGCGATCGCTCTTGTAGTTGCCTCTAAGCCATGACCAACTAAATCAATAATATACTCAGCGCAGAAAATCTGGGCAAATGTCACTACCAGCAATAATCCACCAACAAGAGTTGTTACTGTTTCTACAATAGGTGCAGCTTCCTCCTTTTTATGTTTAGCTAAAACACTGACAATGGCACTATGTAAAGGTCCGTTGACACCACCAAGTAAAATTAAAATAAACCCGGGGATAATATAGGCATAACTATAAGCCGTAGCAGCTGCACCCACACCAAAAGCCGCAGCGATTATTTGCTGTCTAATTAAACCAAATACCTTACTAATCAATGTTGCTGCGGCAACAATACGAGCAATTTGAGCGAAAGAATGAACAGCTTTTTTTTGTTGTTGTGTCACGAATATTAGTAGTCAGTGGTCAGTTTTTAGTTGTTATTTGTTAGTTGTCAGTTTTTTTACGACAACCCAAACTATCGCGGGTAGAAATACCAGTTACCGGATTAATACCATTTGCCCTTCGACAAAGTAGGGATACTTGATAACGGTCAATAAGTGCGTCCGTGAAATCAGCACCAGTGATATCCGCATCATAAAAGCGGCTACGGGTTAAAGTTGCTTCTGTGAAAATAGCGTTTCTTAGATTAGCACTATCCAAGGTAACACGATCAACCAAAGCACCTGTTAAATTTGCAGCTTCTAAATTGGCTTTTAATAAAACGCCTTTGGTCAAAATTGCGTTAGTTAAATTTGCACCTTGGAAATTTGCTCCCCGCATTTCTGCCGCCACAAAGGTTTCCCCAACTAAATCAGTATAGGAAAAGTCACGACTTTCCAAACTGGCATTATTGTAATTAATGGTATTAATTTGAGCAAAAGCTGGCTGAGGATTGGTAATTACCGAAAATCCCGCCCAAACAGAAACCAATATTAAACTCAAAAATCGGCAAAAAATCTTGTTCATAAATTTTAAATTTGTAGAAGGCAAGAGGCAAGAGGCAAGAGGCAAGAGTAAATATTACCAATTACCTATTACCTATTACCTATTTCCAATCCTTACCAATACGAATTGTGAGGTCAGATTCCAAATCACCATTTCCAGAAACTTCGATTTTTCCTAAACCTAAAACTTGTCGCAAGTCAATTCCTGGTTGTCGGTTGCCCTTTTGGACAATAATCTGAGTTTGACGTTGGGTATCTGGCCAATCTGGGACCACATAAACATTAGTAAAACCTTTCTGTTTCAGATAAGTAACTACTTTTTCCGTTAACTGAGGTTGGTTAGTGGTATTTTGCACGGCAATTCTTTGAATAGAAACCGGTCTGGTATCTGATTTAATGCCAGTTATATCTACCCCAACATAATCATTTAATAAGGTTTGTTGTCCGGTCATGTTCAACCAGTAGCTATTGGCATCTTGACTGAATTTACTAAATGTACCAGGTAACATGGACATTTGGAAATTATCCCGGTCTATATTGACGGAAAAATTCGCCAATGCCATCATTTCTTCCATTTTTAGGTTCGTGTCAAAATACTTTCGCATGACGCGGGTTAATTGGGGCAGTCTGGGTAAAACAGTGGGACTGTTGAGTCGTTGCATTAAAGCATTTATTAGTGATTGTTGTCGCTGAACTCTGGGTAAATCGCCTGTACCCTCTTCACGAAAACGGGCAAACTGTTCTGCCTGTTCACCGTTGAGGTTTTGCCAACCCCTGACTAAATTCACGGCAAAGCCACCAGCCTGATCTTGATAATTCATAGTTTGAGGGACAAATACATCCACACCACCCAACTGTTCCACTAATTCCCGAAAACCGCTAGTAGAAATGCGGATATACCGATCTATGGGAGCATTACCTAAACTCCGACTAACTACTCTGGCGGCTAAAACTGGGCCACCTTTGGCGTTAGCTTCCGATACCTTCGTTAATCCCTGTTCGGGAATAGCTATCATTGTCCCTCTGGGAATGGACAGTAGGCGAATAGATTTATCACTGGGATTAAGCCTCACCAACATCATGGTGTCGCTTTTACCAGCAAAACTTTCTGGTGAACCGTCTACAGTACCCGGAACTGGTTCAATGCCCATAATTAAAATATTCATGGGTTTTGATAGTTTGTACTGAGAAAGTTTAGTCCATAAGTCCCCAGGTACTTTGATTTGGTCTTGTTTATTAGAACTGAATTCATCATCTTTCCCTTGGTCGAGATTGCTCCAGAGGGGAGTCCATAGTGCCAAACTTGATGCTAGTAATCCAGATAGAATTATCCCTAAAACAATTGTTAAGACCCACAATAACCAGCGGGGAACTGTTAAGCCTAAGCGGTCATAGAGTTCGTTGGGAATAGCACCGACGGATTCAACTACGTTCCCAGAAGAGTTAACTGATGGTTTTGGTTTCACCGGCGAAGTGGCGGCTGGTGCTGGTTGGGTTGCTACCTGATTTTCCGACATTTGAACTGGGGGCTGTTTTACCTCCGGTTCTGAAGTTGGGACTTGTTGCGGTACTACCTGATTTTCTGACCATTGAATTTGTTTAATCATAATTTTCTCCCCACTCAACCACTCCTTAAAGGTATGTTAATACAAGCTACAAATACTGCGAGTTAAAACTCGTTATGGAAATTTTAGATTTTGTGAAAAGTTCATCGGATATTTTTTTATTGCTGTCCTCAGAGTTTCAATCAGTGATAATTACAACATACTCAACCCAAAAAATTCATCAGTGAAGATCATCTAAAAATGAATGAATGTACACTTACAGCAGATACCCAGGCATTTTTACTCCTGACTCCTGACTCCTGACTCGGTGAATTCTGCTGTATATTGTTCTGAATTACCGATGTATGCCAATATGAATAATTTATTTTTTCCTGTGATTCTGGCTGGTGGTAAAGGTGAGCGTTTTTGGCCTTTGAGCCGACTAGACCGACCTAAGCAATTTTTAAGCCTTGATGGTAGCTCAAGAAGTTTACTACAAGCAACTGCTGATAGATTATTAGTTCTGGCTGGTGGTTGGGAAAATTTGTGGGTGATTACTTCTAGTCCCATTGCTCAAGGGGTGCGAGAACAACTTCCTGATTTACCAGAGTCAAATTTACTGATTGAGTCCCAGGGTCGGGACACTGCTGCGGCTGTTGCTTGGACAAGTTTAGAAATTAAGAAGCGTTACGGGGAAGATGCGATTATTGGCTTTTTTCCTGCTGACCACTGGATTGCTGACCCGGAGATATTTGCCGAAACTTTAGCGGCTGCTCAGGATTTGGCGACTAAGAAAGCAGCGATTGTGACTTTGGGGATTAAACCTAATTTTCCATCCACTGGCTATGGTTATATTGAACAAGGCGAAAAGATAAGTAGTTTCAATGAGTTATCAGTGTATCATGTGAACTGTTTTACTGAAAAGCCCGACCGGGAAACGGCGGAAACTTTTTTGTCAACGGGACGGTTTAGTTGGAATAGCGGGATGTTTGTTTTTCGAGCCGGTGTTGTTTTGTCAGAATTACGCACCCATGCACCAGAAATTATGAAACCTTTGGAACAGTATGGTCCTGATATTTATCCCCAGTTACCTAAGAAAAGTATAGATTATGCTTTGATGGAAAAAACCAGTCTAGCTTATGTTTTGCCTGTAGCATTTGGTTGGGATGATCTGGGTGATTGGAATGCTATTGAACGTTTGCTGAAGCAGGATGATAATCCTAATGTAGAACTTGCTACTCATGTGGGTTTAGATACCCAAGGATCAATTGTTTATGCTTCTAATGCTGATGATGTCATTGTCACGATTGGTTTAGAGGATGTGGTAATTGTGCGCGATCGCAATGTTACTCTGGTAGTTAAGAAGGATCGCACCCAAGAAATTAAGCAGATTTTGAAAATTCTGCAAAATGATGGGCGATTTACGGGTTTATTGTAAAATTTACAACCCTTAGTAGATGGCTCAAAGTCTTGCTGCTGATTATAACTCATTGGGTAGTATTCGGAGTGGTCAACATGGGAGACTCGGTCTAGACAAGTAATTGAGCGATTGAGACTAGCCATGAACACCGGCAAAAAAACCAACAGAGACCAGGCCAAAAAGAAACACTGACCAATGGTGGCAATGCCTTGTCCATTTTCTGTAAGTTGGGTTAAGTGACAGCGCAACCCAACCCTCATGTTACCTGAGTTCGGTGTTAGGAGTTCAGAGACGCTACG
Organism: Aphanizomenon sp. CS-733/32; assembly: GCF_028330045.1. Lineage (NCBI taxonomy): Bacteria > Bacillati > Cyanobacteriota > Cyanophyceae > Nostocales > Aphanizomenonaceae > Aphanizomenon > Aphanizomenon sp. CS-733/32. Next base: position 21,721 of record NZ_JAQMSE010000036.1, on the reverse strand, counting down.
CGAACGGAGTTATGATTTTTTCAACGAGATCATCAGGGTTTGAGACTCATACTTGGGGCAGTTTTCCACAAATTATCTTATGTCGAACTCAGGTTCATGTTGGTTTTCAAGCTAACATAATTGCCGTTAAGTAGGTTAGCCTTGAAAATCGTCGTTATGGCAAGGCAAGAGGCAATAGTGAAGAGGGTTTGGGGGATTTTACTTTTCCTTACACAGATTGGTTTTATTGTGTTCACCTACTTATGCAAAAATATGTGAACGAAGGATGGATTTTATCGTTTAACTTTTCGGTAAATTCCAGATATAAGGAAAAATATCATCTAACTAAATTAACTCCGCAACGAAGAAATTATACAGGTTTAAAAAATTGTCATTGTTTTAACAGAAACTTTGCGACTAATGCAGGAAATTGATAGAACTATTCCAGATTTACCACTAGAGTAAAAACTGGGATAATTAATAAATATTACTTCCTGAAACCACATTGCAAACACAAGATATCCCCTGCTTAGGTCTCTCCCCTCATGGTGCAAAAATAATATTAGGAAACAATATTACACCAGAACAATTAGTAATTCCCCTTGCACCTACTCCTACAACAATGTTTGGACCCCGTGCAGCTTGTTTATTATCACCAACAGGACCATTATGGGTAGCAGATACAGGACATCATCGTTTATTAGGGTGGCGAAATCTACCCACAAAAGATCATCAACCTGCGGACTGGATAATAGGACAACCTGACTTTTATACTGAAGGACAAAACGCCAAAGGTACACCAGGAAAATCTACATTTAGCGTTCCTACAGGTATTTGTAAATGTGCTAATGGTTTAGCTGTTGCTGATGCTTGGAATCATCGCATTTTGATCTGGTATAATATTCCTACAGATAGTCATGTTCCCGCAGATTTAGTGTTAGGACAAACAAATTTTATTGATAATTTACCTAACCGGGGAAGTCAACAACCTGCGGCAAATACCCTACATTGGCCTTATGGTATTTTCTATTATCAAGGTAAGTTATTTGTCGCTGATACCGGAAATCGTCGGTTATTAATTTGGAATCAATTACCCACAGAAAATGGACAACCTGCGGATATAGTTTTGGGACAACCAGATATGATATCTCGTAATGAAAATGGGGGTGGTTCTCCCACTGCTGCTAGTATGCGTTGGTGTCATGATATCACCCTTTGGGATGATAATTTAGTTGTTGCTGATGCAGGTAATAACCGGGTAATGATTTGGGAAGGAATACCAACAGAAAATAATACTGCTTGTGCGGTGGTTTTAGGACAAAAAAACTTCAATTTTGTGGAATTAAATCAAGGGGTTTATTTTCCTAGTGCTAGTAGTCTAAGTATGCCTTATGGGGTAGATATTTGGAGAGATTATTTAATAGTTGCTGACACGGCTAATTCGCGTCTATTAGGATGGAAAAAACGAGAATCTATTCTATTATTACAGGGTGCGGGTGCTGATGTTGTCATTGGACAAGATAACTTTACAAATAAAAGTGAAAATCGCAATTTTGGACTAGCAACAAGACAAAGTTTAAATTGGTGTTATGGAGTTAAGGTTTGTGGTGAGAATGCGGTAGTTGCTGATTCTGGGAACAATCGTGTTTTGATTTGGAAGTTTTGATTATCTCTCGCAGAGTCGCAGAGGAGGAAGAATGAGAATAGAGGAAATTAGGGTTTGTGGGACTGTACAAGGTGTGGGTTTTCGTCCTAATGTTTATCGTTTAGCTAATATGTTAGGTTTGAAAGGTGAGGTTTTTAATGATGGTGAAGGGGTGTTAATTCGTGTTTCTGGTAGTGAGGAAATAATCACGGAGTTTGTGAATAAATTATATCAAGAATGTCCTCCTTTGGCAAGAATTACCGAGTTAATTAGGAGTCAATATTTGGGTGAGTTTGATTTTGATAATTTTGTGATTTCTCGCAGTATTAATAGTGTGGTAAAGACGGAAATTTCTCCTGACGCTGCCACTTGTAATCAATGTCAAAAGGATATTTTCGATCCTTTTAGTCGTTATTTTCGTTATCCTTTTACTAATTGTACTCATTGTGGACCAAGGCTGAGTATTATTCGGGCTATTCCTTACGATAGAAATAATACTAGTATGGTGAATTTTTCAATATGTCAGGAATGTGAAAGGGAATATGAAGATGTGGAAAATCGTCGTTTTCATGCTCAACCTGTGGCTTGTTTTGTATGCGGACCGCGTGCATGGTTAGAAAGGGCTGACGGTAAACCTGTGATATCTGATATGTTTTCCATGTTAGATGATGTGGATGCTGTTTGCACTTTATTACAAAAGGGTGAAGTTGTTGCTATTAAGGGTTTAGGAGGTTTTCATTTAGCTTGTGATGCAACTTTAGAAAATGCAGTTATAAAACTCAGAAATCGTAAAGTTCGTTATCATAAACCTTTGGCTTTAATGGCAAGAGATATAAATATTATTTCTGAATATTGCTATATTAATGATTTAGAGAAAGAATTATTAACAAGTCCAGCAGCACCAATAGTTTTATTAAATATTAAAGATAACCATAAATTAGCATCTGACCTAGCACCAGGACAAAATACCCTGGGTTTTCTGTTACCTTATACACCATTACATCATTTAATTCTCAGAAGAATGAAAGTACCAATAGTTTTAACTAGTGGTAATATTTCTAATGAACCACAATGTATAAATAATGAAGATGCTAAAGATAAATTATCGAAAATAGCTGATTATTTTCTATTACATAATCGTGATATTGTTAATAGAGTAGATGATTCTGTAGTGCGAGTTATTGATAATCAAATTCAAACTCTCAGACGCGCTAGAGGATATGCACCTGCACCAATTATTTTACCACCGGGATTTGAAAAAATACCGCCTCTTTTAGCCATGGGTAGTGAGTTGAAAAATACCTTTTGTTTATTAAGAGAAGGTGAGGCGATTTTATCACAACATTTAGGAGATTTAGAAAATGCGTCCGCGTTTAATGCTTATCAAGAAACATTGAATTTATATCTAAATTTGTTTGAACATAAACCAGAAATAATTGCTATTGATAAACATCCAGAATACTTATCATCTAAACTTGGTAAACAACTAGCAACGGTTAATCATATTAAATTAGCAGAAATTCAACATCATCATGCCCATATAGCCGCTTGTATGGCAGAAAACCAAATTTCTTTAGATACAAAACCGATTTTAGGAATAGCCTTTGATGGTTTAGGATATGGAGAAGATGGTACATTATGGGGTGGAGAATTTTTATTAGCAGATTATCAAAGTTTTCAAAGATTAGCAACATTTAAAACTATGCCCATGATAGGAGGAAAACAGGCAATTTATCAACCTTGGAGAAATACCTATTCTCAATTAATTAATGCTTTTAGTTGGCACGAAATACAAGAAAAATATAGTGATTTAAAAATTATCAAATTTTTAGAAACTAAAAACCCTAAACTACTCAACCAAATCATAGAAAAAGGTATTAATTCACCCTTAACATCATCAGTAGGAAGATTATTTGATGCAGTTGCAGCCGCAATAGGTATTTGTCCAGAACAATGCAGCTATGAAGGACAAGCAGCCATAGAAATGGAAGCAATAGCTGATACCAATATTTTAAAGAATAATAAAGAAACTCTAAATTATTCCTTTAAATTGCAAAAATCAGCTAATATCTATTATATAGATACATCCCCGACATGGCGAGAAATTCTGAATGATATAAAACAGCACATTTTATCATCAGAAATAGCCGCAAAATTTCATAAAAGTTTAGCTGTTGCTATTGGAACAATTGTTAAACGACTTAGACAAGAACATCAATTTAATCAAGTAGCATTAACAGGAGGCGTATTTCAGAACCAAGTTTTATTACAAGAGGTAAAAATGCAATTAGAAAAATTAGAAATTAATGTATTAACTCATAGTATAGTACCGACAAATGATGGAGGATTATCACTAGGACAAAGTGTAATTGCAGCCGCTAAATACTTAAGAGAAACGCTATAAAAACCTCCGTTGTCTCTGCGCCTCTGCGTGAGATAAATCTTAAAAAAGGAAAACTAAAATGTGTTTAGGAATACCCGGACAAATAACAGAAATAACCAACAGAGAACACAAACTAGCTATAGTTAATATTGGAGGAGTCAAAAGACAAATAAATATAGCCTGTATAGTTGACGAACAACACCCACCAGAAGCTTGTATAGGAGATTGGGTATTAGTTCACGTTGGTTTCGCCATGAACAGAATCAACGAACAAGAAGCCGCAGAAACATTACAATTATTGGAAGAAATAGCCGCCTTGCACTAAAGTACAAGGCTAATAGCAAAAGTCCGTTAAAACGGACTGGAAAAACAAAATGATGACATTCTAGCTAATCAATTTATGTTTTGTGAAGTAATTAATCTAATATCTAAAAAAGATTAAAATTGATATGAAATATGTAGATGAATTTCGCAACCCAGAAAAAGCCCAAGCCTTACAAAAAGAAATCGAAAAACTCAGCCAACAAATAGACAGACATTTAAAAATAATGGAAGTATGTGGAGGACATACCCATGCGATTTTTAAATATGGAATCGAAGAAATATTACCCGATAATATAGAATTAATTCATGGTCCTGGTTGTCCAGTTTGCGTCATGCCTAAAGGGAGAATAGATGATGCGATCGCCCTCTGTCAACTACCCAACATCATATTTACCACATTTGGCGACGCAATGCGTGTACCTGGTGCAAAAACCAGCTTATTGCAAGCCAAAGCCCAAGGTGCGGATATTCGCATGGTTTACTCACCTTTAGATAGTCTGAAAATAGCCAAAGAAAACCCCCATAAAGAAATAGTTTTCTTCGGTTTAGGCTTTGAAACCACAGCCCCCAGCACTGCTTTTACCATTCTCCAAGCAGCCACAGAAAATATTACTAATTTCAGTATGTTTTCTAATCATGTGTTAGTAATTCCTGCTTTACAAGCATTATTAAATAATCCTGATTTACAACTTGATGGTTTTGTTGGTCCTGGTCATGTAAGTATGGTCATAGGAACAGAACCTTATGAATTTATTGCCCAAGAATATCATAAACCAATTGTTATTTCTGGATTTGAACCATTAGATATTTTTCAATCTATTTGGATGTTGTTAAAACAAATAGTAGAAAATCGTTGTCAAGTTGAAAATCAATATAATCGTTTAGTAGAAACTAGAGGAAATCAAAACGCATTAACAGCCATGAATCAAGTTTTTACAGTGCGGGAAAAATTTGCATGGCGAGGTTTAGGAGAAATACCCAATTCCGGTTTCAAAATTCGCCCAGAATATGCCCAATTTGATGCTGAAGTTAAGTTTACAATTCCGAATTTAAAAATAGCAGATCATAAAGCTTGTCAATGTGGAGAAATTCTCAAAGGAGTTTTAAAACCTTGGCAATGTCAAGTATTTGGAACAGCTTGCACACCAGAAACACCCATAGGAACTTGTATGGTTTCTTCCGAAGGTGCTTGTGCAGCATATTACAAATATGGGCGACTTTCAACTATGGCTAAACGAGATAAATCAGGTGTATCGCCCCAACCACTATCAATCTAAATTGCACAATTTGAGGAAAATGATATGCCTTTTGTTACTGTCCAAATTGGTAAAGGTCACTCCATAGAAAAAAAGCGGAAATTAGTCAAAGCTGTAACTGATGCTTTAGTTACTGCTTTAGGAACAAAACCCGAATGGATAACCGTACATATTGACGAATTTGAACGGGAAGATTGGGCAGTTGGTGGCATTTTACATTACGATAAACATAATGGTAGACATGGAGAAACAGGTAAGTAATTAATTAAAATGACAGGTATATTGCCTGTCATACAAGAAAAAATTATACTTATAAAGCAATTTTAAAATGCCAATTAACCCTAATCAAAATTTACTCTTTCAAAAAATCGAACAAGTCCGTCGTCGTGCAGGAAAAGTGAGAGATACTCATATTAATTTATCTCATGGTAGTGGTGGTAAAGCCATGAGAGATTTAATCGCCGATATCTTTGTTAAAAGTTTTGATAATCCCATTTTATCCCAATTAGAAGACCAAGCCACATTTGATTTAGCCAGTCTTTCCCAACATGGAAACAGATTAGCATTTACCACAGATTCCTATGTAGTAGACCCCTTATTTTTCCCAGGTTCAGACATAGGAGAATTAGCCATAAATGGCACAATTAACGATTTAGCTGTGAGTGGTGCGAAACCTTTATATCTCACCTGTAGCATGATTTTAGAAGAAGGTTTACCAGTAGAAACCTTACTCCGTGTAGTTGCCAGTATGCAGAAAGCAGCCCAAAAAGCCGGAGTGCAAATAGTCACAGGAGACACAAAAGTTGTGAATCGTGGTTGTGCTGACAAACTATTTATTAATACTACTGGAATTGGCATAATTCCCCCAAACATTGATATTTCTCCGCGCTATATTCAACCAGGAGACATGGTAATTATCAACGGAGAAATTGGAAATCATGGCACAGCAATATTAATTGCCAGAGGAGAATTAGCATTAGAAACAAATATAGAAAGCGACTGTCAACCATTACATGAATTAGTCGCTGAAATTATTAAAGTTTGCCCCCAAATTCACGCCATGCGAGACGCAACCAGAGGAGGTTTAGCCACAGTATTAAACGAATTTGCCCTTACCGCAAACGTCGGCATACGCATTAATGAAAACGCAATTCCTATTCGAGAAGAAGTAAATGGAGTATGTGAAATCTTAGGTTTAGAACCCTTATATTTAGCCAATGAAGGAAAATTAGTCATAGTTGCACCTCCAGAAAAAGCCGATTTGATTTTAGCAACAATGAAAAACCACCCCACAGGAAAACAAGCCTCTATTATAGGTGAAATCATCCCCCACCCACCAGGAATAGTCCTTTTAAAAACCGCCTTTGGTGCAGAAAGAATCATAGATATGCTAGTAGGTGATCAACTGCCCAGAATATGTTAAAATCTATAGTAGGTTGGGTTGACGAAGGAAACCCAACACTTCCGACATTTTTGCGGTTTTGTTGGGTTGCGCTGTCGCTTAACCCAACCTACAAATTCTATCATCAACACAGAAGTCGGGTATCTTGTGCATGAATTAGTGATATAATCATACACAATACTTATTTGTTACCAGAATATGTTAAAACACCTCACAATTACAGAAGCACAACAGCAAATTTTACATTTGCCAGATGATGTACAACAAGAGCCAATAATTATTACCAAACATGGTAAACCAGTTATGGCGGCTATTAGTTTTGAGCAATATGAATCTTTATTAGAAACTTTAGCAATTTTATTTGATCAAGAATTTAACCAACAATTACAAGAAAGTATAGCTCAAGCACACAGGGGAGAAACTATTAGTTGGCATGATGCAAAACTCAAACTCGGACTTTGAAAAACCACAAACTGATAATATTGAATTTGAAATTCAGTTAACGCCTTTAGCATTGGAGATGTTAACAAATATTAAAGATAAACGTCACCAAAAAGCTCTAATTTCACGAATTGATAAACTAAAAATAGAACCTGAAAAGCAGGGAAAACCTTTAACTGGACAACTAATAAATTATCGTAGTCTTAGGGCTGTAGGGCAACGCTACCGTATAGTTTATCAAGTGGAAAATGATAAGGTAGTTGTTTTAGTAGTTGGCATAGGTTTAAGAAAGGAAGGTAATAAGGAAGATATTTATAATCTCTTACAAAAATTATTATAGCAGTTCCCATGCTCGTGAGATACAAAGTTTTTTAGTTTTAGGGAACAGGAAATAAATTGATGTGTACTTCATTATACTCCAAATTGTCTGTAACGGCTCAACTGTCACCTAATATGCACGAACTCGGAATCACCCAAAACATCATTGCCATAGTCACTGAAAATGCCCAAGGTAAAAAAGTCCAAAGAGTATTATTAGAAGTTGGTAAATTATCGGCTATTATGCCAGATGCCATTAAATTTTGTTTTGATATTTGCGCCCAAGGTACAATAGTTGAAGGGGCAATATTAGAAATTTTGGAAATACCAGGAATGGCTAAATGTCGTGAATGTGGTACAAATTTTTATGTGGAAAAACCTTTTGGTATTTGTGAATGTGGTAGTATTAAATTAGATATCATAACAGGTGAAGAATTGAAAATTAAAGAAATTGAAGTGGAGTAATTATGTGTGTAAATTGCGGTTGTGCCGACGATAATCAAGCGACAATTACAAATATGGAAAATGAACATCATCATACTCATACTTTAGCAGATGGAACTGTAATTACTCATTCTCATCATCATGAAGAAACAACCCAAATTCATGCTCAAATCCATAATACAACCATATCTTTAGAACAAGAAATATTAGGTAAAAATAACCTATTAGCTGCCCAAAATCGCGGCTGGTTTAAAGGTAGAAATATTCTGGCTTTAAATTTAATGAGTTCTCCCGGTGCAGGTAAAACTACTTTATTAACTCGGACTATTAATGATTTAAAAGATAAATTAACTATTAGTGTGATTGAAGGTGATCAAGAAACTACAAATGATGCTGAAAAAATTAAATCCACTGGTTGTCAAGTGGTACAAATTAACACGGGTACGGGTTGTCATTTAGATGCTTCCATGATAGAAAAAGGGCTGCAAGAATTGAATCCGCCGTTAAATTCTGTGGTGATGATTGAAAATGTCGGAAATTTGGTTTGTCCGGCTTTGTTTGACTTGGGAGAAGCGGCTAAGGTGGTAATTTTATCGGTAACGGAAGGGGAAGATAAACCCATTAAATACCCTTATATGTTTCGCAGTAGTGATATTATGATTTTAACGAAAATTGATTTATTACCTTATATCAATTTTGATGTTCAGCGTTGTATTGAATATGCTAAACAGGTGAATCCAAATATGCAAGTTTTCCAAGTTTCTGCTACTACTGGGGAAGGTTTGGAAGATTGGTATGGGTTTTTGTTTAGTAAGGTTGTGGTTTCTGTTTAATTGCAATTTTCTTTTGATAAACTAATCAAAACTTGGGCTAGTTTACGCTAGTAAGCTGTTTTGCATTTAATTTACACAGGATTAAGCAAGGGAGCAATATGCTCCCATGACATTAATTTTTATAAAAATTTGACGTTTTTACATTATTCAATTTAGTAGCAGGTTAGCTGATCATATATAATATGGGTATAATTAAGACTACCCAATCTAGTTCTGTCATAATTACCATAAATTCACAACTGTAAGTACGATGTGGGCGATCGCACAAGCATATTTTATATGAAAACCCTGGAATTTAAAATCTATCCGACTCTTGCACAGTCACAGACAATTGATAAATGGCTGGATAAACTCAAGTGGGTATGGAACACGGGCTTATCACTGAAATTAGCAGGAAGACAGAAATATTATAGGGAGAAAGAAATAGGTGATCAAGTCATTCCCGATGGTGTGGTTTTACAGTGGAAATGGCGAAAGGTCGTTACTGATGATAAGAAAGGTAAGTCTACCGAGAAATGGGAGAAAGTGCGATTAGTCGGTACAGGTGTGATTAGACCCAAGAATGGTTATCCCTATTGCGAGATTAGGCAACATTTGAATATTGAGGACCCTGATAAATATGGACAATGTGAATTTTATAGAAGTGATAAAATTCCCGACTTCATGGCAGATGTTCCCACTAAATTTAAGGCGGGAGTAATTGATTCTTTAAAGAAATCATGGAAAGCCTATGTTACCCCAAAACACCCCGGTAGAAAGCCAAAATTCAAAGGGAGAAATGATAAAATCAAGTCGCTTGTCAACCTCAATGCTGGTGGTAAATCCAAAAAACTAAAACCGGAAAAAATACCAGGTTCAAATAATGGTTATGTCCAGTTCCCCAAGCTTGGTAAAATTCGGGTTAAGGGGTTATTTGATAGATATGATTGGCAGGAATGGGGAGCAGCCAGGATAATTAAAGAACCATCTGGTTATTACCTTCATGTATGTGTTGATATTCCCAATAAACCATTACCAAAATCTGATAAATCAGTGGGAATTGACCCTGGTTTACTATCAGTTATTACCACAGATCAAGGTAGAGAAGTTGCACCGCCTAAACTATTTAGAAAGCAGCAAGCTAAGCTAAGACGTTTACAGCGTAAAGCATCTAGGCAAAAGAAGGGAGGATGTAATCAGAAGAAAACCTATCAAAAAATAGCATTGCACCACGAAAAAATTCGCCGCAGCCGCAACGCATTTAATCATAAGCTATCTACCAAAGTTGTCCGCGAGTATTCTGGTATTGTGATGGAAGACATAAAAATACAAAATCTTAATCGCAAGCCCAAAGCTAAAAAGCGTGAGGATGGCAATGGCTATGAACAGAATGGAGCAAAACGTAAAGCTGGTTTAAACAAAAGTTTTGCTGATTCGGCACTGGGTGATTTAATCAGTAAAATTGAAACAAAGTGTCAAGATACTGATAGAGAGTTTGTAAAAGTTGCGGCTCACTACACTACGGTTGACTGTTCAAATTGTGGTGCTAAAATAAAGAAAGCCTTGAGTCAAAGAACTCATCGCTGTACAGAATGTGGCCACACTGAGGGACGTGATTCTAATGCAGCAAAGAATATTTTACTCAAGGGCAAAAAACAATTACAAACAGTGTACCGCGCTTGGGCGTGGGAACATGGGGAAACCCGAAAGCCTGACTCTGAGTGTGAAACGCACTGTCATCAGGAAGGTGTGCAAGCACCACCGGAGGATGAACATTCCTCCCAATTAACCCTTGTAAGAACCCCCGCAAAGGGAACTCAGCGCGGAAGGGGGGATGTAAAAACCTCTACTCCTGCAAAAACAACCTCAAAGCTAGACACCGTAAGCGATCCGAACCTTGACAATAAGCCAGATACCCGCGCACCTTGCACATCAAGCATTTCACCGAATTCAGTGGAAAATAAAATTCCCAAAACTAAGAAAAACAAGAGATCCGCGCAATCATCATCTGAAAGCTTTACACAGCTTACTATCTGGGATACGGCAGGTGAAATTAGCTTTGAGTAATCAGGTTAATTGCAAGTACAATTGCATAAATACCAGGTAATGTTATATCTAGGTGAAATTAGCTTTGAGTAATCAGGTTAATTGCAAGAAACCTACATGAACTTTAATTATTGGCTTCTTCTCGGTGAAATTAGCTTTGAGTAATCAGGTTAATTGCAAGCTGCATAACGGGAGGATTCAAAAGCTCTTAATGGGTGAAATTAGCTTTGAGTAATCAGGTTAATTGCAAGAAGAGGGCTGCGGCTTATGATGCAGATCAGGAAGCGATCGCGCGGTGAAATTAGCTTTGAGTAATCAGGTTAATTGCAAGGCCTCTAATTGCATTAGCACCAACTCTGAATGTGCGAGGTGGTGAAATTAGCTTTGAGTAATCAGGTTAATTGCAAGTGTTTTTCATCTGCTCAAAACACTCAGAACAAGCTGGTGAAATTAGCTTTGAGTAATCAGGTTAATTGCAAGTCGGTAACGTCAGCATCACTTCGCTGGGAGGGAATAGGGACGGTGAAATTAGCTTTGAGTAATCAGGTTAATTGCAAGAGGAAAGATACTAAGTTTAGACAAGAAGTTCTTTACAGGTGAAATTAGCTTTGAGTAATCAGGTTAATTGCAAGAACTTAGCAAATGGAGATGTTGCTCCTACTAATTGGGTGAAATTAGCTTTGAGTAATCAGGTTAATTGCAAGTTTAGCCCGTATCCGTGCTATACTATTAGTATAGGGTGAAATTAGCTTTGAGTAATCAGGTTAATTGCAAGTATGAGTCTGAAGCAGATGAGCTTTTAGTGGGTGGGTGAAATTAGCTTTGAGTAATCAGGTTAATTGCAAGATATATCCTTGCATTAGTAGAGTTATACGGAACAGGTGAAATTAGCTTTGAGTAATCAGGTTAATTGCAAGTTTCTATCACTGGCCAGCCGTTGCCAGTTTCGGTGAAATTAGCTTTGAGTAATCAGGTTAATTGCAAGTCAATCCTTTGGCTAATAATCAAAACCCACAAATAAAAGGTGAAATTAGCTTTGAGTAATCAGGTTAATTGCAAGCGAAAGCCGCAAAACCATCTTTCTGGAAGCTCAAGGTGAAATTAGCTTTGAGTAATCAGGTTAATTGCAAGAATCGTAGCAAGCGATCGCCGCAGCAACCGCAGAAAGGTGAAATTAGCTTTGAGTAATCAGGTTAATTGCAAGAATCTTATCCAATTACTAATGTTGGTACTTTGGGTAGGTGAAATTAGCTTTGAGTAATCAGGTTAATTGCAAGATTCGACTATCTTGAATCCGGCAAAATACAAGGGGGGTGAAATTAGCTTTGAGTAATCAGGTTAATTGCAAGAGCTTCCTTTAGTCCAACACATCCAAAAATAGGGGGTGAAATTAGCTTTGAGTAATCAGGTTAATTGCAAGACCAGAGACAAATTATTAATACTACACACAGCTAAATGCAAAGCATCTAAAGTTCTTAAAGGCAGATCAAACCTGGATATCCAGTCTCTAGCTAAACGGTAATGTTGATTTTCCAATAAAACAAGACCATACAAACCTTCATTAAGATGATTTTCAAACAATTCTGTAATCCGTCTAGCGTCATTTTGGGAAATTTCACCCATTCTTACCCTACGAGATAAGGCAGAAAATAATTCCACCTCAACTAATTGACTAATGATCGGTTTATCTTCTTGTTTTTGTAATAGTTGTTCAACAACAGCACTTAATTTTTCAGGCACATAATAAGGAACAATGGCGCTAGTATCTAAATAAATCAATATCTTTCGTTCTCTCTTTCTTCTAATATCGTGGTACTCATTGAACTTCCTTTTAAAACTATGGATTTTCTAAAATCGTTTAAACTAGGAAATACTTTTTTTACCTGTTGGGGAGGAAGAAGACGAGCAATTTCTTTGCCTTCTTTCATCAGAATAAATTGCTCACCTTTAGCGACTTGTTCTAGAAGTTTATATAAATTTTGAGTAGCTTCTTCAATTGTAATCTGAGTCATAAGGTTCTCAATATTTTACAAATTTTCTTTAATTATATAACAGAAATAGATGTTTTGTAAATATATTCTATTAGCTATTTAGGGAAACTAGATCCCCATACCCTGGTAGGTTTGCCCAGTAATAGCAATCTCCATATTTCTGACATTACCAGAAAGAGCTATATCACACTCACCAGGTTCAAGAATTAGCCATCCCTTTGACCAAATTATACCGGTCACGCGAAGGATGTAGGTTATGAACTCTTGCAAATGTTATCTAATATTTTCGATGAACCAGTTGATAAAAGAAATCTTAAATCTGTTCTTGAACGACAGGGAAATGTAAATATTTTTTTAGGTGATAAAAGTATTAATCAAAATATAATTGGTTGTATGAATATTGGTTCTAAACCTCCTAAGAGAAAGTTAGATAAAAAGAGAGTTGAAAAAATCGAAAAATTACGGGAATTAGGTTTAACTGATCAAAAAATTGTAGAAATATTAGAATTACCCTTAGAGGTCGTTCAAGAGGTGGAAGTTTAAACTTGTGATATTAAATCTACTAACTATCTAACATAAGAAAATCGTGCGTTACGCTGTCGCTAACGCACCCTACGAAGATTATTTTTGAAAAATAGTTAATAATACAAACCCTAATAAGGGATAATGACCTACACAATTTAAACCGGCATTATTCCCCATTTCTTCTCTTTGTTTTTGGCTATAAAATCTAACTGCTGTATGAGAATGGGGTGTAATTTGACATGATGATGAGTTGTTAAAAGTAATGTCCACTAAATAAAATTTACCACCGGGAGAAAGTACCCTTGCTACTTCTTTTAAAACCTGGTCTGGTTGGGGATAATGCAAAAAACTGATAGTATTAAAAACCGCATTAAATTGTCCTTCAGCAAAGGGGAGATTTTCGGCATTACCTTCAAGGTAAATTAAGCGGGGACGGTGGCGGTTATTTTGCCTCGCTACCCGCAACATTTGCGGAGATAAATCTAAACCTGTGCCTGTAATTTCTGGAAACTGATTTGCTAATCTATTTAATAATCTACCTGTTCCACAACCTAAATCAAGTACATTGGCATTTGCTGATAATTCAACTTGGGAAAGTAATCTTTTATGAATTGCTTGATAAATAAAAGAAGGAAATGTCCAATCATAACTATTTGCCCAACGATCAAATAGTGCTTTTTTGTTATTAATCATGTTGTTAATCATGGCTGGTATATTGTATTTATTTGATTATAACAAGATAGATCCCCGACTTCTTCAAGAAGTCGGGGATCTGGTGATTTTAGTGATTAAAATATAATTTAGGACTTACAACCAATCTCGATAGGCGGAAATTTCGGTTACTCCAATTTCAAAGGGTGATCCTTTTCCAAAAGGAGGATAAACGCGAATTTTGGCATTTTTAGTCAATCTTTCTAGTCTATTTCCCAATTGGGGAATATTGCTGACTATGTGCCAATAAGCAACTATATCGGGACAGTCTACAATTAACATCAAAGTCGTCTTATCTGTAGTCATGTACCACTGACAATTAGATAGTAATACTTGGGTAATGCGATCGCACGCATAGAAAAAGCATCTACCTATAGATTGTTCCAACTCCAAATGGAGAATACCATCCTCTTTTATCACCTTTGCAGGAGGTAAATCATCGGGAGGAAGCAAAGAAAGTTTAGACATAATTCCGCACCTCTTGATTGTAGCGTTGCAAACTTTCTCGATTTTTTTGTAAAGAAAAAGATGAGGGTTTTAACGCTAGTGTGCTGACATTTAATTCGTCCTGAAATTTCTTGATTTTGTCACGACAACCGTTAACATCACCGATAATTGAATTCTCAATCAAATAGTCTTCATCGAAACAAATATTTGTCCGATCAAATGCTGGTTGTTGAGGACTTTTCTGCATTACTTGAGTTGAGTTAGCCGTCATTTCTTTGCTGAAGTGGCGAATAAAAGGCAATGCTTCATTTACCGCTTCATTATGAGTTTTACCCACAAAAAAGAACCGCGCTAACAGGAACTTTTCTGCACCACTGGAATTAAATTCCCGATACTTATTGACTGTCTTCCGCAATCTTTCTAAAGAAAAAGGCGGACCACCCATTAAACCGAAGGAATTTTCAGCAGCATAAGCGATCGCATCATCGTCACCACTAGCAACATAGATGGGAATTGGTTTTTGCAATGGTTGGGGATGAATTGTGAGATTTTCACATTGATAATATTCACCATTAAATGATACGTCAGTCTCATATAACAGCTTTTGAATCAATGCTACTGACTCTAACATTCTGGTGCGAGATTCCTGGGTTGTCACCCCAAAATGTTTATTTTGCTGCGGAAATGGACCACCTTTAGCTACTCCAAAAGCCAGCCTCCCACTACAAAGATTATCCAAAGTAGCAATATCTTCTGCAACGCGGATTGGCTGATAAAATGGCAATAATACCGCCGCAGTTCCTAGACGAATTTGTGAAGTTACACCCGCTAAATGTGCCAATAATAATAGAATTGAAGGACTGAGATTGAACTCATTAAAATGATGTTCTGTTACCCAAGCCTCTTCAAAACCTAAATTCTCCGCCTCTTTTACCAATAAAACTTGCTCAAAGATAGTGCGTCTAGCATCTTGGTGATGATTTTCGTAATTGCAGAAAAGTCCTGTTTTCATTGTTGACCAAATATTAGATTAGGCTGCGACTAATTGCAACTCCAACCATAATCGAGGTTCAGACTGTTTTAACTTCGACATAGGGTCACGTAGCAATCGTTTAGCATTAAGAAAAACTACTTGAATTAACCCCATATTTTCGGCTAATTCTCTGAGGATTTCTTTTTGAGATTGAATACAGGGCATTATGTCTTCTCGACAATAAATTCCTATATATTGAAACCGTTTTGCAGGTCGTCCCCAAAAACAAGTAATAACTTTCACATGACAGCCTTCTAAGAGTTCTCCCACGGCTGGGTAATAGTCATTTACGACTCTAAGAAATTCTTGGGATAGGATGTCTTCAGTAATCATCTGACTGATTTTTCTGTAACTTCCATAACTCTATTGATTATAACATATAATAAATAAGATCCCCGACTTCTTTAAGAAGTCGGGGATCTGAAACCTTTTATCGAGAATTGCGTTCTGCTACTAAAACATCAGCAATAATATCTGGTAGACTTTTCAAATCGGTATATCCTTCTGAACCAGAAATTGGGGAAATAAAAGTATAGTTAGGGTCACAAACTCCTGTGTCATAAACCTGCATAAACCATCTATCAGGTAATCCCTCTACACCCAATTCTACAATGTACCAACTCTCACCCATTAACCGAGAATTAATCACTGTAAACCAATCTCTATAATCATCACCAATATTCCAATCTGCCAAAAGAAATTCTAATGATATTTTTCCGGCATCAGTTGCAGTCAATAACATTATTACTCCTGAGTGACAACTTGATTAGAAACTTCAGGATATAAACCTAATTCTTTTGCTAGTTGTTTAGCCACAAAAAATAGAAATTGCGCTCCATCTTGATTACCTTGATGGGCAAACATTGTGGCTACTTGTAACATTGCTTGCACTAATCCAGAATCAATTAATTCCGGTTGTGCTTCCAAAACTTCTGGTTCTTGACCATTAGGACATTGGAGAAGTTCATCAATTAAATTAAAATACTGTGTTTGGCGTTCGTCTGTCATGATAATTTAGTTTATGGTGAATGATTAATTGGCAAAATTACTGTTCGATGCTTTGTTGCCACATTCTTTCCAACATGGCAATGTGTTCTTTTAATACAGCAGCACGGTAGACAAGATATCTGTCATAAGCGATAATTCCCACACCAATACAAATTGGTGTCACCAAAAATAACCATTGCAAAATTGTGACTAATTTATATTTTTTTGCAGCAATTTTTAGTTGATGTAGAAAATTATTGTCAGATAATTTGACCTTGACTAAAGGTGTCTGAGTCTTGATAATTTTTGTTTGGGGAACTAATTGAGGAGATGCTATATTTATTTTCGGCAATTCACAGGATAAATTCTGTGTTTTAACGAACTCTCTATGTTGTTCCCAAACTATAGCAAATACTACTACCCCTGGAGAAATTAATGCTAAAGTTACCAAACTTACGGTCAGCACATTTAAAAGTTTGACTTTCATATTTTTCTCCATTACCAGGTATCAACTACCTAAAAAGAAAATTTATATTAGTAGGTTTATTTTTCGCACCTTTTTTTATTCAAAAATATGCTGATCAAAAATCTTCTCAAAAAACAAAATCCTGTCCTTTGGTATTGAGTAATACGGACAGTATTAAGATAACTTTTGAGAGATATAGAAGGTAAGAAGTCCCCCCTAATTCGTCAGACTTTCATCTTAGGAACTTCGGGGGGTAGAGGGGAATCTCTGCGTAAATCCTATATCGTTTATATCAGTTGCCCCTTTAGTCCCAATTTTAAGTGAGTTCAATTAATATTATTAAGATGATTACGACAATACTCACAGTCTGTCATCCTGACTGTGCCAGCATTAAAAAAAATATTTGGTGTGGGGGTGCTAGTATTTTTTGAGTGGGGTACTAGCATTTTTGAGGAAGGGGACGGGGTATTTTGTACTCAAAGCCAAATTAATATCGGCTATTGGTTTGAGATATTTATTAGGGAAGATTCACAAGTACAAACTGTACTCAAATGACAGGATCTCATGACAAGGCTAGACCTAAGATATCTTGAATAACTCAGAAACAAAATTAAGATATTCTAAGAAAGTTAGAACAGTATTATTTTCAACACAAACAAAGTTTTTTGCAATTAAAATAGTCAGGTATTTATGGATAGAGATAATTTAGATGCGTTTCCTCTGGGGTTGGGGTGAATAAATTTCATAGTGTTACTGATGAATCGTTTTTGGGCGCAGGCCCTACCCCCCTACTTTCTGAATTTTGGATGGTCAGAATTTACTAGGGTTACGTCAAATACTTCTGCAAAACATTGATTTATAGAATCACGGACTTGGTTACAGCTAATGTCGGGAAGCCATGTCGCTAAACTGCTAACTGGTTTATCAATAATGCCACAGGGAATAATTTGTTTAAATCCTGTCATATCTGGACAAACATTTAAGGAAAAGCCGTGCATGGTAATCCACTTGCTCACTTTTATGCCGATTGCAGCAATTTTGTATCCTTCTAGCCAAACTCCGGTAAAACCAGGAATCCGTTCTCCTTTCAAGTCGTAATTTGCTAAAACGCGAATTAATACCTCCTCAAGTTGACGCAAGTACCAGTGGAGGTCTTGACGGTAATGACGCAAGTTTAAAATGGGATAACCTACCAATTGTCCTGGACAATGATATGTGACTTCGCCACCTCTTTCAATGCGATGCACATCATAAGCACTTTTGTCAAGATTAAATTTAATAAATTCTGGGTTTGCTCCTGTCCCCAAGGTGTAAACAGGGGGATGTTCTAGTAAAATTAGGACATCATCTAGTTCTGGGTTGTGAATGCGCTCTGCAACTAGCGATCGCTGCCACTGATGAGCAGTTTCATAAGGCATTACGTCAACATTATATAGTAAACAACGGTACGGAGTTAATTGAGTGCTAGGAATCATCAGTGAATAGGTAATAAGCAAGAAAGAGGCAAGAGGTAAGACACCCGATCCCTATCATTTCCCAAAATATAACGAACAAATGTCAAGCTATGCAAAGGATCTTAAAGGAACGTCAAGGGAATATACTTTGGAACCCACAAGGTGCTAATTTGAATATATAACCTGAATGGATGTTGGGAGGAGAGCATTAAGCTAAGACAATACCAACTAATTTACTGACTGATGGCAACTTAAAAATTTATTTGTATCAATCAGGATCAAATTTCCCAAAAGGGTTGTATTCTCTATACAATAGTAAACAAGACTGGGGGACAAAAAAGGCGAGGACTCCTATTTTGGTAAAGTTCCATAGAAGTAAGCGTTTAAAAGAACCATATCTCAAGAAGCCTAATTCAATAGTTTTGCTTAAATAGCCAATTGCTTAACAACCAGTTGGAAACAAGACGACAAATAAGCGCGAACTTGAAGATGCAAGAAGTGTTAAAAATGCTAAAAGGCAATGTCTTAGGAATAGGTGACGATTTGTACTGGTGGCAGTGATAGGCCTTACCGCAATTTCTATTCCTAACTGAAAACATCACATATAATATTGAGCGGGAGAGTTTACATGAAGCTTGTCATCCACGGTAAAAATATTGAAATCACTGATGCAATTCGTGAATATGTGCATCAAAAGATTGAAAAAGCAGTTAGTCACTTCCAGAACATCACCAATCAAGTGGATGTCCATTTGAGCGTAGCCCGCAATCCCCGAATAAGTACAAAGCAAGCGGCAGAAGTGACTATTTATGCTAATGGTAGTGTTATCCGTGCGGAGGAAAGCAGCGAAAGCTTATATGCAAGTATTGACCTAGTTGCAGATAAAATTGCTCGGCAATTACGGAAATATAAGGAAAAAAGGCAGGATCATCAAACTCAACCTATATCAACTAACGAAGTAGTAGCACCAGAAACCGTAGCAGCGGATCTAATAGGCGATCGCACCGCTGAATTACCCGAAGAGGTGGTTCGCACTAAATACTTCTCCATGCCTCCCATGACAGTAGCAGAAGCGCAGGAACAACTGCAATTGGTGGGTCATGACTTTTATATGTTTCATAATGCCGAAACAGGTGAGATTAACGTCATTTATGAACGTAATCACGGCGGTTATGGAGTCATTCAACCCCGCAATAACGGTAATGGCAACGGCAAGAATGGCAAATCGGCTAATGCTGGTGTAGCAGAAAAATCTAAAGTTTAATTGTCGAGAGTTAGATCCCCGACTTCTTAGAGAAGTCGGGGATCTTATTTACGCTGCTAGTTGTTGCAGGGTTTTTAATGCCTCTTCAACATGACCTTTAAAGTTCAACATGGAATCAAATACATATTGAACTACACCGTTTTGATCAATGAGGTATGTAACTCGGCCGGGAATGAAACCAAAGGCGGTAGTTGCGCCATATTGTTTTCGGACTTTATCACCTTGATCACTTAGAAGTGTAAAAGGTAAATTGTATTTATTTGCAAACCTTTGATGAGATTCCCTAGAGTCACCACTCACACCAACAACTTCAGCACCAGCGGCTTGAAACACTTCATATTGATCTCGAAAAGCGCAAGATTCTACAGTACATCCTGGTGTATCATCCTTGGGATAGAAATAGAGGACAACGGATTTTTGACCCCGAAAGTCTGCCAGACTGACGTTTTTGCCATTTTGGTCACGTAAACTAAAATCAGGCGCGGTATCTCCAACTTTGATAGACATATTAAAATTATTAATTAGGGAGTGTCAAGATTTAGAATTGCCAGTGTATTTACGTTTAGCCCAAACACCAATACCAAAAAGAATTGTACTACCTAATATTGGTAGGGTATCAGTTTCCCAAGGAACAGCCTGAATTTGAGCATTACTTAGGGTGAGAGTTGATTGACCTGTTGAATCAGCAACGTCAACAACTCCAATACCAATATTATAACTTCCCGGTGAAGTGAAGGCATAACTATAAGTACCATTATTACCAGTTAAGGGTTGAATATTATTGGCAATCGTTACAAAAGCTTGATCTTGATCTGTGCTTGTGAAATTCCAGTTGAAGCTAAATACATCTCCAGAATTAATGTTACTAAAGGTACTTTTAATGGCTGAACCATAATAATTGTTTGGGATAGCATTTTCCAAATCGCTCGCATCTATACCTATAAACTCCTCGAAACTACTAGTACCACCACCAGTACTAACCGTATTCGATGAACCTGATTGAATAACTGTTTTGTTACTACTAACATCTCCAATGGAAGTAAATGTACTTAAATCAACTAAGGTGATAGAGTAAGCAGGAGCAGAGATTGACATGGAAGTGATACCAGTGGACAAGGTGATACCGATGGTGATCAGAGGGTTTTTAAATTGAGTCAACATAGAGATCCTGATAGAAAATGTTAAAACACAAAATTGTTGACGTTGTTTAACTGGGTGGTAGTGATATTATCAACCTGAAGGAAGTTCTTAAATATGGCACTACCTGAAGTACCATCCCGGTCAATTTGCAAAAAGGTACTACCGATATTACTGCCAGTTCCCGCTACAAATCTGATGTATTTATCCGCCATAGGATTAGTGCCATTATAACTGATACTACCGAGTAATTGAGTAAGGACAATTTTATCTGTTCCCACCGTAAAATCCGTAATCCGTTGTCCCACATGTCGAAGATCGGTAAATACGAACAAATCATTACCCGCACCTCCGGTAATGGTTTTCGCCCCCGGACCGCCTATAATATAGTCAGAACCAGCAGTTCCTACAATTGGGTTACGACCACTGTTAATTGAGGGATTACCAGTAATTTCGTTAAGATCATTGACGTTAATAGTTAATTGTTTTTCGTAACTTAACCCCCCTTGGTCTGTGGTTTTGACACGGATGCTGTAACTATTCTTAGTTTCAAAGTCGGGAGAAGCATTAATTTTTAGTTGATTGCTACTAATGCTAAAGACATTATTATCCGTGTCTCCCACACCACTGATCAGAGTATAGGTGAAGGTATTACC